>NZ_MPOB01000012.1 GCF_002148795.1 Oceanibaculum nanhaiense
GCTTTTTTCTATCTGGTGATGGACATCATCATCCATTTTGGTGTGTTCCGGCATCTGCGTGAGGAGATCGGCGCGAAGGGATGGGTACTGCTGACGGCCATGGCGCTCGATGTGATCGTGCTAGCGGCCTTTGCCACGATGAAGTGGCAGTCTGATCCGCTGATCGTCGTGCTCGGCGTGATCGGCATGGCACTGGTGTTCCTGTTCATACGGGTTTTCCTGGCGCGCAATCCGGTCAGGGAAGGCGATCACGGTTCCCATTAAAATGGCTTGAGATTCCAACCGCTGGAATCCTCCACCCTGGCGGAAATGAGCACGATACCCGGTGAGCTGCTGCCGCCATGGCGCTGTCCTCGGTAAGCGTCATCGGCAATGCCTTGCGGCTGCGTGCCGTCAAGCTGCGCGATTGATCTGCATCAGTGTGCGGGCAGCGGATTGCAGGCAAGCTGGGATCGCTGAAAAAGTGTAGAGCGTGACAGTATGAAACGCGGACTGGCAGATATCGTGCGGATGGCGGCCCTGTGCTGCTTGCTGCTGCTGTCCGCACCGCACGCCTTCGCTGCGGCTGGCGCCCAGGGCCATGATTTTCAGCAGGCCACGCACTCTTCCGTGGCGGGGGATATGGTTTCTGCAGCGGGCGGTTCGCATCCCTGTGACAGGGCCACCGCCGCAAATCTTCCCGACTGCGGATGCGCTCAGCTCTGCCTTGTCTTTGGCGTGCTGCCGGCGGCGATGGGCATCGATGATGCCGGGAAGGCTGGCGTTGTTTCCGCCAGACCCTATCGGATCGCGCGTGCGGGGCTCTCCCCCGCCAAACATCCTCCCAGGCTGTCCGCTCTCGTCTGATGGTGCCTCGCGTTTGTCGCGAGGCCTTGGCGCCGCCTTTAAGCGGACGGCGTTTCCTTCATCGACAAGCGAGCAATCTCAGAAAAGGAACAAGATCATGAGGAAGTTAATCCGGCCCGCCCTCATCGGCGCGGCTTCAATGGCGTTTCTCTTTGCCGTCCATGGCGCTGACGTGACCTGGACTGCCTCAGCGCAGACCATGGGAAGCGGACAAGGCAATCAGGCTGATTCCACGGCCCCTAACCAGCGCATGCCCGGTTCCGGCATGGGTTCCCGCATGGGTTCCGGAATGGGACCCGGAATTGGTTCTGGGATGGGTATGGGCCCCGGCATGATGCAGGGACAAGGCATGATGCAGGGACAAGGCATGCCGGGATATGGGCCGATGGGGCCCGGCATGATGCATCCCGGAATGATGCATCCCGGAATGATGGGCCCCGGCATGATGCATCCCGGAATGATGCATCCCGGAATGATGGGGCAAGGCATGATGGGCCAGGGCATGATGGGCCAGGGCATGATGCATCCCGGTATGATGGGTCAGGGCATGATCTATGGCATGCCGGGCCGTTACGAGCAGGAGATCGCGCCGGAACAGGTCAGGGAGATGCTGCAGCGCCGCCTCGACTGGCACGGCAATCCGCGGCTGAAGCTCGGCGAGATCAAGCCGACCGAACATGGCGAGATTCTGGCCGATATCGTTACCCGCGAGGGCTCGCTGGTCCAGCGGCTGGCGATCGACCGCCGCACCGGCGCCCTGCGCCAGGTCGATTGAAGGAGGATGTCATGTGGCAGAACTGGCACCAGCCCGGTGCGATGATGGGCTATGATGGTGGCGGATGGTTCTGGGGAATGGCCTTCCACGGCCTCTCGGCCATCCTGTTCATTGCGATACTGGCAGTGGTCCTGATCCTGCTGTTCCGCTGGTTCGGTGCGGGGCATCAGATGCATGCATCGACGCCGCCGGCCGGCAGCGCGCTCGACCTTCTCAAGGCACGCTACGCGCGAGGAGAAATCGACCGCGAGGATTATCTGCAGCGCAAGGCGGATTTGTTCTGACCGCTCCGTGACGGCATGCGACGACCCGTGGCCCGGGCAGTTTCGCCTGGGTTGCGGGTCTGTCAGCTGCCTTCAGGAGAAGGAATCCGATTGCGGTCCCCAAGGTTAATTTCCAAGGATCCGGCCAGGAAAGCGCCCGAACACTGCCTGCATCCTCCTGGAACCTTGTTTGCGATTCTAGGGCTCCCACCCTCAGCGCCGCACCTACGGATCCGGACCCAGCCATACATAAAGCGGCGCCGAGGCTGCTGGCTGCCCGTCCCTTCAGTCGAAAAACCCCTCCGGAATCGCTCCCGGAGGGGTTTTGTAACGTGATTGCGGCAGGCGTTACATATTGGCTGCCTTGACGGCTTCGCCGAAGGAGTCGTGCTTGTTCTTCAGCCAGGCACCGAATTCCTCACCGAACAGGGCATAGGTCTCGGTCCCGGTCTTCTCCATATGGTCGTTGAACGCCTTGTCCTCGGCGGTCTTGCGGCAGGCCTCGACCAGTACCTTCATTACTTCCGGCGGGGTGCCTTTCGGGGCACCGATGCCGCGGAACGAGCCGATATCCACCTTGAAGCCGTCAGCGCTGGCCAGCGGCACGCCCTTGATGCCGGTCTTCGGATCGTCAGAGAACACGGTCAGCACCTTCAACCGGCCATCCTTGTGCCAGGGCGTGACCTCGGCCTTGTCGGCGATGGCGACATTGATGTGCTTGCCATAGGCCGCCGTCAGCGCCGGACCGGAGCCCTTGTGAGGCACGAAGCGGACATCGATACCCGCCTGGGTCGCGAAGGCGGCACCGGTCAGATGCGTGTTGCTGCCGGGGCCGGCGGTGCCGAAGGTCAGCTTGCCCGGTTCGGCTTTCGCCTTCTTGACGAGGTCGGCCAGCGAGTTGATGCCGCTGTCCGGATGAACCGCCAGGATGGCCGGCGGCGCGGACAGCAGGCAGACCGGCTCGAAATCCTTGTAGCTGACCGGATAGCCGTCGATGGTGTGGGGCGCTGCGGCCAGGGTGGTGACGATCATGGTGATGACGTACCCATCGGCCTTGGCCAGCGCGCCGTGCGAAAAGCCCACGGCACCGCTGCCGCCCGTGCGGTTGCTGACGAAGATGTCGCCGCCCAGATGCGGCTGCGCATACTGTGCGAAGATGCGGCCGACCTGGTCGGTGCCGCCGCCCTGCGCGAAGGGGATCACGAGTTCGACTGGCTTGGACGGAAAACTGTCCGCCTTTACTGCCGGGGCGGTTGCGCACAGCGCCAGTGCCGCCAGCGCCGCCGTGTAACCGGCACGCCTGTTGTGGATGAATGTCATTGGATTCCTCCCTTTCATTTTTATGTCGTCTTGTAGGATCGTTTCAGATGCCGAACGCCCTTCATCACGAGCGGGGCGACGAACGGGGCGAAGACCAGCAGCCAGATGACGGTGCTGATCGGCGTGAAGAGTTCCTGCCATTCGCCGCCAACGACGATGAGCGAACGGGCAAGTTCTCCCTCCACCATCGGCCCGAGGATCAGGCCGATAATGAGTGGCGCGCGCGGGATACCGGTCTTGACCATGACGTAGCCGACCATGCCGGCGGCGAACATGATCAGCACATCGACCGGATGGTTGCGCATGGCGTAGGACCCCAGCACGCAAAGCAGCAGAATGCCGGGCGTCAGGATGCTTTCGGGGATTTGCAGCACACGCGCGAACAGCTTGGCGCCGGACAGTCCGAAGATCAGCAGCAGGATGTTCGCGACGAAGACACCGGCGAAGATCTGGTAGACCAGCGGCGCGTTGTTGTGCAGCAGCAAGGGACCGGGCTGCAGCCCATGCGTCATAAAAGTGCCCAGCATGATCGCGGTTACCGCGCCGCCGGGGATGCCCAGGGTCAGCAGAGGGATCAGCGAGCCACCGGTCGCCGCATTGTTTGCCGATTCGGCGCAGGCGATACCTTCCGGGGAGCCGGTGCCGAAGCGTTCCGGCTGGCGTGACATGTGCTTGCCCTGGCTGTAGCCGACAATGGCGGCGACGTCGCTACCTGCGCCGGGAACCGCGCCGACAATGGTGCCGATGACACTGGAACGTAGCTGCGCCGGCAGGATGCGGGCCAGCACGCTGCGCCCGGGAATGATCCGGTTGACGCGCAGGGCGCGGCGCGGCGCACGGCCGATACGCTCGATGCTCAGCAGGGTTTCCGGCACCGCGAACAGGCCAATGGTGACCGGAATGAAGGAGACCCCGCCCATCAGCAGCACATAGCCGAAATGATAGCGCGAGACGCCATAGGTCTCGTCGATGCCGATGCCGGCCAGGAACAGGCCGATGAATCCGGCGAACAGCCCCTTCAGGAACGATCCGCCGGACAGTGCCGCCATCGCCGTCAGCGCGAATACGGTTAGTGCCAGATATTCGCGCGGTCCGAAGGCCAGGGCGAAATCGGCGATGGGGTAGGACAGCAGCATGAGTGCGATCGCGCTGAGCATGCCGCCCAGAAACGACGATAGGGTGGCGATACCCAATGCTATGCCCGGTTTGCCCTGCCGCGACATGGCATAGCCGTCCAGCGTCGTGGCGACCGCCCCTGGCGTGCCGGGAATACCCAGCAGGATGGCCGACAGCGACCCGCCATAGACGGCACCGCAATAGACGCCAACCAGGCTGAGGATACCGGCCAGCGGGTCCATCGTGAAGGTCAGCGGGCTCAGCAGGGCCACGCCCATGGTGGCCGAGATGCCCGGCATGGCTCCTGCCACGATGCCGAGCAGCACCGCGCCCGCAAGCAGCAGCAGGATGTTCATCTCCGTGACGATGGAGAAGCCTTCCATCAGCAGGCTCATGGCAGCAATCCCTCCATCAGGGCCGATGTGGGCAGGACGACGTTGAAGACCTTGCTGAACAGCAGGTAGGTCCCGATGCTGAGGAAGGCTGCTACGGCGATGGAGAGTACCGCCTTGGCCGGTGTCAGTTTCGGCCACAGCAGCAGTGTCAGGCCGGCGACATAGAAGAAGGCGGACAGGACGAAGCCGAGCTGCATCATCGCGATGGGGAAGAGGGCCAGTCCGGCGATCGCCACCACCAGCCCGATGATCTTCCCGGCGGGCAGACTGTCGGACAGAGTTTCCCGGGGGGTGAATTGCGCGTGGCAGCGCTGCTGGATATCGATGATGCCTTTCATCTCCTCCTGCGAGAGGAAGCGCCAGATCCGCGCTGACATATCCGTTTCGTTGGCAGGCGGCAGCTCTGCGGCTGCTTCCGAAAATGCTGCAGACAAGGCGTTTTGCTTTTTAGCGGGCATGCCCGCCGGCACCATCAGCGCCGCCCAATGACCGGAGACCACAGCGGCCCCATGGTCCAGAAAGGTGGGAGCGCCCTGCACTTCCGGCGGCTGGTCGCCAGGTTCCGACAAAAGACCGATGCACCGCACCTGTCCGGTCGTGATTGCCTGCCGTGCCTGCGAAAAGCTGAGTATGGCGGCATCGATATCCCCGGCATTGATGGCGCCGATCAGTGAAGGAATGTCGTCGCTGTGAACCGGCCGGAAGGACAGTCCCTGCGCGGTGGCAAGCCAGCGCCCCACGGCATGGTCGATATCGATGTGATGACCGAAACCGAGGCGGACTGTTTGGCCCTTGTTCCACAAATCGCCTGGATTCTGCCACTGGCTGGCGGGCCGCACGACCAGCACATCGGGGTCGAAAAACAGGCCACCCACTGGCTCCATACGTCCGTCACAGAATGCGGCGGCATGGAAGTTCGGTAGGCTCGTCATGTCGGATGAGACGATGGCAAGAGCATTGCCGCGCACCCCCTTCCAGAGGGCGGAGAAACGCCCTTCGCCATCCTTGGTGACGACCTGTATCCGGGTGCCGAGGCGCGTGCCCATGATTTCCGCGAGCTGGCGCAGCCGAAGATCGTCCTGCAGCCCGGCCTGGAAGGGCGAGTAGAGGCGAAGCTCCCGCACGGCGAGCGCCTTCGCGATCAGAACGCTCGTGATTGCCAGCAGACCGGCAAGCGCAAAGACCGGATAGGCGCCGGGGCCGATGGTGCCGTCGCGCCACAATTGCAGCGACAGGCCATGCCACAGCAAGAGGGCGGCAACGGCCCAGACGATGCCAAGGAAGATGAGTTCGAGCCTGGCACCGCCCCGGTCGGGCAGAATCGTGGCGTGGCCGGGCTGACCGCCTTCCCCGAGGGTGGGGTAGGCCGCCGGCATGCACTGTTCCGGGACTTCGGCTCCCGAGAAGCCGTTGTGCCGTTGTAAGCCCGTTTTGTCGAAGCTCCCTTCAGGGGGCCTGCTCGCTGTCATCTCGAATTGTCCCGGTAAGTTCCTGTCACCCGATCCTGCGCGGAGAATCTGCGGATTCGGTGCGCTCGAAACGCATCCCCGGATCACGGTTTCTCCACAAACCAGGTGCAGGCGTTTCGGTGGTCACGCAGGGATAGCCGGGAAAGCGACCGCCAGATATCGAAACGGCCGTTCCCGATCATGGCCTCAGGAGACGGCCGCCACAGCCTGTACCATTGCGGCACGGTCGTCGGTCTGCGGACGTTCGAACAGCCGTCCGGTTTCCTGCTCGCCTTCCAGGGAACAGCGGAACATGACGCGCGGCTGGGTCTGGTCGAAATCGCCTAGTGCCACATGGCTGGTGCAGCGATTATCCCACATCACCACGTCGCCGAGCTGCCAGCGATGACGGAAGACGAATTCCGGCGCGGTCGCGTGCTCGTTCAGCATGTCGAGCAGGTGCCGGCTTTCATCATCGCCCATGCCGACGAAGCCGCGCACACGCTGGCCGACCAGATAGGATTTCCGCTTCGTCTTCGGGTGGATACGGATGACCGGATGGATCATCGGCGGGTTGCGCCGCTTCATCTCGGCGATGACATCGGGCGACCGCTGCTCCAGGCCGCGGATCAGAGTCACATCATGAATCGCCTCCAGCCCCTCCAGCAATTGCTGGATGCGCGGGCTCAGCGTCTCATAGGCGAGATAGAGATTTGCCCACATGGTGTCACCGCCGACCGGCGGCTTCTCCTTGCAATGCAGGATGGCGCCCTTGGCCGGGCGGGGCGTGTAGGTGAGGTCGGTATGCCAGTTCCGGCCGGAATTATGCGTGCCGGACTTCTTGCCGTTCACCATCTTGTTGGACAGCACGAGGATTTCCCGGTGGTCCGGGTGCAGCGTCGTGGGCGCCTGCGATTCCTGCGGGTCCAGCAACCCGAAATTCCGCGAAAAGGCGATCTGCTGCTCGGGCGACAGGTCCTGACCCGGAAACACCAGCACCAGATGCTTCAGCCATGCCTGGTTGATGACGCTCTGGTCGGCCGAAGACAACGGCTTGCTGAGGTCCACGCCGGTGACTTCCGCGCCCGCGGCGAATCCAAGAGGAGCAATCTTGATTTGGCTCATTTCCACCCATCCGTTTTCTGCTTTGTGTTATTGATAAAATATAATCGACTGTCGATTGTCTGACAATATGAATCCAAAACATAATCAGGAAAATGGTTTTGCCTTGCGCTATCCATTTGAAAAACAGTTAATATCCTTCAGTATTCTCCATATGGTGGTGGCGATGGGAATCGTTGCGGTTTTTTGGCTCCCTTCGACGAAAAAGAAGACGAGATTGAAGCTATGGCGAGTTGTGCCGGAACTGGCGATCCCTCACCCCAACGATAAGGCTGCGGCAGCTGATGGACGAGAACGACATGGATAAGCTTGATATCGTCCCGCTTGGAAGGTCAGCGAAATCGCTTCCGGCCCAGCTTGCCGATCTCCTGCTGGCTGAGGTCATGACAGGGCGCCTCAAGCCCGGCGATCGGCTGAAGGAGGAAGCCCTGGCACAGCAGCACGCCGTGAGCCGGGCGACCGTGCGCGAGGCGCTGATTGCGCTGGAGAAGCAGGGCTATGTGGTCCGCATCCCGCGATCCGGCGCCCGCATTGCCGAATATTCACAGGAAGATGTCAGCTATATTTTCGAGATCAGGGCGGCTCTGCTGGCCGTCGCGGCCGGCCGCGTCGCCCGGCTGAACGATGATTCTTTCAAAGCCACCTTCTTGGAGATCGTCGCCAGTCTGGAAAGCATCGCCGGCGACGAGTCCGCCACCCCGCAGGCCTTCGCCAGCGAATCGGTGCGCGCTCAGCTGTTCCTGGTGAATAATTCGGGCAACCAGCGTCTGCCGGAGCTCTACGAACGGCTGGCCGGAATGGGCACCTGGCAGCTCATCCGTGGCCGCTCCATGAGCTTCCTTACCGCCGATGACAGGAAACAGTCAGCCGCTGACTGGCGCCAGCTGGCAACGGCGATCACGCTAGGCAGCCAGGTGAAAGCCGAGCGCGCGGCACGCCAGTTGCTCGAGCATTCCGCCATACGTGTCCGGGCGAATCTCGCGAGGATCGGGCAAAGCGAGGAACCTGTTTCCAGCCTGGGCTGACTGGCCTTGTTTCCCGTCACCTTGCGCCTTTGGCTTTGTGAGGAAGCGCCCTGTAAGCCTGATATATGTCGGCTGGGTAAGAAGGGCGCCTCTCAGTTTGCCTGCTAGAGGTCGGTGCGTTCGGTCTCTATTGGCTTGCGATCCGCCATGTTGAAGCGCTTGTCGTAGATCGGCCGGCCGCCGGTGGTCGGGCCGGGGTATTGTACGATCAGGATTTCGCCGCCGGTCTCGGTCTTGAACTCATCCTCGAAATGCGGATCGGGGTGAAAGATCATCGTGCCGGGGCCATAGGTGCCGCTGCCGATCCGGAACTCGCCTTCCAGTATGTACCAGATCTGCGCGAAATCATGCTTGTGAAGCGGATGGTGCGCGCCCGGCTCCAGCCGCAGGATGCCGGCATTCGGCTCGGTCGGCCGTTCCGGGCGCGGATGGAAAAGCATCTTGCCGGTTTCGCCCGGCCAGCGGATGGTTTCCCAGTCGATATCGTCGCGGTGCCGGGCCTCGAAGGGCTGATGGCCGTCGCGGGCGATCGGCCCGGTGTGTTGGGTCTGCTGGGTCATTGATTTTCCTCCCTGTTGTTCGTTGGCGGCACCATGCCGCTGGGATTCCACCAGTCCGACCGGTCGCCTGACCGTTCACCGGGGCCGGCGGGATGGTGGGTAATCATCAGCACCCGCGCCGGCCCGCCCTCGGCGGCAGCGGTGTGCGGAATGTCGGACCGCAGATGGATGGCGTCGCCCGTCGCGAGCATGGCGGTGGACTCGCCCACGACAAACCGCACGCGCCCGTCCAGCACGAAGCAGATCTCCTCGCCGGGATGCGAAAACCTTGTCTCGGCGGCGGGCGTCGCGGGCAGGTCCAGCAGCGTCGCCTCGATGTTCCGCCCGTCGCCGCCGCCCGACACCGGAATCCAGCGATAGCCGCTGCCGGAAATCGCGGATGCCGACGCTTCGCCGGCGCGGAACAGCGTGAAGCCGGTATCCTCGGCGGGCGGCGGGCCGATCAGATCGTGCAGGGTGCCGCCCAGCGCCTCGGCGATGCGGATGAGATTGCCGACCGATGTCTGTGCCTGGCCGCGCTCGACGCGCGACAGGAAGGAAAGCGACATGCCGGTATGTGCGGCAAGGTCACCGAGCGTCATGCGGCGCGCGGCCCGGCGCTCCCTAATGGCGATACCGATCTGGCACAGGCTCTGATCGACGAGGTTCATTTGCATACCGGCTTAGTTAGATTGCTTCATATGCAAACGTTTATTTTCTTTCAGTGCAATAAGAATTGCCTCTGGGGCAATTATTCTGCCCATGCCTCCCGTTCGTCACGGCCGGAATCACAAAGGGGCCAGACGCTCTGTGCCGTCTGGCCCCTAAGGATGTTGATGTTATTGCAGAGACACCATTGCAAGGTGTCTTTGAAGCCCGACTCCCTAGCGCGGATCGCGGCCAGGTTTCGGCTTGTAGCTTTTTTTCTTTCCCGGTTTCGGGCCGGCACCTTCAGTTGCGCGGAAGGCGTTGTCGGGCCTTCCCCGGGGCTTGCGGGCCGGCTTCGGTCCGTCCTTGAAGCTGTCGGGGCGGCGCGATCCGGCCGGGGCGGGGCGATTGCCGCCTTCGGCGCGGGTGATGGTCACACCTTTCTCGCCGGTCCCGTTGGCGGCGATGGTTGCCTCGAAGGCATCGGCCAGGGCGGTGGAAATCTCGAAATCGGTCGTGGTATCGCCGACCTTGATCGAGCCGACGGCAGCCTTGGTCACATGGCCGGCCTTGCAGATCATCGGCAGCAGCCAGCGCGGCTCAGCCCGATGCTTGCGGCCCAGCGAGACGCGGAACCAGATTCCGTTCTCGAAACGGTTGCCACTGCGCTCCGGTCGCTCGCCGCGCTCTGGCCTTTCATACCGACCACCACGCTCGCCGCGTTCTGGCCGGGTGATCGCCTGTGTTTCCTCGCGTGCCTCGGACAGTTCCTCCGGCGCGGGCCGCGCGGCCATCTGCTGGCGCAGGAAGGCGGCGGCGATCTGCTCGGCGCCATAGCTGGCCAGCAGCTTGCCGACGAACTCGGTCTCGTCCTCCTGCGGGGCGGCGAACAGGCTTTCATCCGCCAGGATCTGCGCCTGCGCACGCGCGGTGATCTCGGCCGGGCCGGGGGCCGGTTCCATGGTGGCATCCAGCTTGGCCAGCTGCATCAGCCGGCGGGCGGCGGCGCGGCGGAAATAGGGCACGATCAGCGCGCAGACGCCCTTGCGCCCGGCACGGCCGGTGCGGCCGCTGCGATGCAGCAGCGATTCCGGGTTGGTCGGCAGGTCGGCATGGATGACGAGATCGAGATTCGGCAGATCGATACCGCGCGCCGCGACATCGGTGGCGACGCAGACCCGCGCCCTGCCGTCGCGCATCGCCTGCAGCGCATTGGTGCGCTCGGCCTGGGTCAGCTCGCCGGACAGGGCAACGACACGGAAACCGCGATTGGCAAGCCGGCTGGTCAGGTGCCGCACGGCATCGCGCGTGCCGCAGAACACCAGCGCATTCTGCGCATCGTAATAGAGCAGCGCGTTGATGATCGCATTCTCACGCTCGGTCGGCGCCACCATCAGCAGCCGGTAGTCGATATCCTCATGCGGCTGGCTTTCGGCAACGGTGGACAGGCGCACGGCATCGCGCTGGAAACGCCTGGCCAGCTGCACGATGGGCCTGGCGAAGGTGGCCGAGAACAGGAAGGTGCGGCGTTCCTGCGGGGCGGCCGCCAGGATGAATTCCAGATCTTCCCGGAATCCCAGATCCAGCATCTCGTCGGCTTCGTCCAGCACCACGACGCGCAGGCCGGAAATATCCAGCGAGCCGCGGGTGATATGATCGCGCAGCCGGCCCGGCGTGCCGACGACGATATGCGGCCCGTCGGCCAGCGCCCGGCGCTCCTGGCGCATGTCCATGCCGCCGACGCAGGAAGCGATGCGCGCGCCGGCCTTGGCGTAGAGCCACTGCAATTCGCGCTGCACCTGCATCGCCAGCTCACGGGTCGGCGCGATGACCAGCGCCATCGGTACGGAAACTTCGCCCAGTACCTGCGCGTCGCCCAGCAGGACGGGCGCCATCGCCAGCCCGAAGGCGACGGTCTTGCCGGAGCCGGTCTGGGCGGAGACCAGAAGGTCGGCATCCCGGGCATCCTCGCCCAGCACAGCCATCTGCACGGCGGTCAGCTTGTCATAGCCGCGTTCGGTAAGCGCGCTGGCAAGGGCCGGCGCCATGGAATCGAAAAAGCTCACTTAAGTGTCATCCAATCAATAAAGCCGCTGGCCCTGCCATGCGGCCCGCCATAGAGGGCAGGCCGGGCGCAGGACCGGAAGACGGCGCAACAGCAAGAAGAATAGGCACTGCTTAGAGCGGTGCGCCGCCGCCGTCAATCTTCACCCGCACAATCGTGGTTCAGCGGGGCGGCTGAAGAGAATTGAGGAAGGCTATGAAATCCTCAATCTCGGCCGGCTGAAGCACGAATTCCGGCATGTCTGGATGACCGACCGCGATGCCCTCGGCAAGCGCCTCGGCCAGCTGCTCAACCGGGTATTTCCTATGTAGCTCGCGAAAAGGCGGTGCTGCGGGGAATGGGCTGTCCCCCGTGGCGGCGATGGCGTGGCAGCGCGCACAGCGTTCCTCGGCGATGACCCGGCCAGCCGCGATGCTGGCTGGCCGGACGGTGTTCTGGGCGATGACCGGGGCAGCGATCAGCATCAGCGCGAATGCGAGGAGGAACCGGCGGCGCAGCATAGTGTCTCCAGCTAAAGGTAATTTGGCGGTCAGGAGCGGGGTGCCTTCACAACACGCGGCCGGTCATCCGACAGGCCGATGACGGTGACGAGGTCGCCTTCGGCGATCTCGTCGTCACTGAGGGCCGCATAGCTGCTGTCGCGCACCTTGATGCGCCCGCGCCCGGCGACGAAGGGCGTGATGGCGATATACTCCTGGCCGATCATCGCCTCCATCTCGCGGTTGAGGAAACTCGCCTCCCCGGTGGTGCGGCTGCGCCGCTGGATCCAGAAGCCGAACCCGAGGGATGACAGCATCGAGACGGCGAAGACCAGTGCCTGCCAGGGGAAGGGCAGGCCGGGGGCTATGGACAGGATCAAGCCGACCGCCAGCGCGCCCAGGCCGATCCAGAGCAGGAAGATGCCGGGGATGAGGATTTCCAGCCCGGCCAGAATCACGCCGCCGATCATCCAGGCCCAGCTGGTGTCGAAGATTGTCCCGATCATCCGAAGCGTCCCTTATGCGTATGTTCAGGCTTTGGGGGGATTGCCCATCGCCTTGACCAGTTCGCCGACGCCGGCGATGGCACCGGTGATGCCAGAAGCTTCCAGCGGCATCAGCACCAGCTTGGAATTGCTGGAGGTGCCGATGGCCTGTAGCGCCTCGACATATTTCTGACCGAGAAAGAACTGCACCGCCTGGATATCGCCGGCGGCGATGGCGCGGGAGACCATCTCGGTCGCCTTGGCATCGGCTTCCGCCGCCCGCTCACGCGCCTCGGCTTCCAGGAAGGCGGCTTCCCGCATGCCCTGGGCGCGCAGGATCTCGCCTTCCTTCTGGCCCTGTGCCTTCAGGATTTCGGCCTCGCGCAGGCCATTGGCCTCGGTGACCGAGGCGCGGCGCCGTCGTTCGGCTGTCATCTGCAAATTCATCGCCGCCTGCAGATCATCCGACATGCGCAGATCGCGAATCTCGATGCGCATGATCTTCACGCCCCAGGGATTGGTCGCCTCGTCGATGATGGCCATCAGGGTTTCGTTGATCTCGGCCCGCTTCGACAGGGTGTCATCGAGATCCATGGAGCCGATGACGCTGCGCAGGTTCGTTGTCGTCAGGTTAATGATGGCTTCCTGGAGGTGCTGCACCTGATAGGCGGCGCGCGCCGTATCATGGACCCGGAAGAACACCACGCCATCGGCGATCACGGCGGCGTTGTCCTTGGTGATAACCGTCTGCGGCGGGACATCGAGCACCTGCTCCATGATGCTGATGCGGCGGCCGATGCGGTCGATGAAAGGCACGATGACGCGCAGGCCGGATTCCAGGGTGCGGGTGTATCGCCCGAAGCGCTCGACGGTCCATTGCTCGCCCTGCGGGACGGTCTTGATCCCGGCATAGACGATGAGCACTGCCAGGACGACGACGATGAGGGTGAAAATCAGAAAGGGCGAAACGATCATGACGGGACGCCTCTGCAGGGAAAGGACCAGCGCACCTTCATACAAGCAGCGCTTTCCCAGCAACCTACCCAAGGATCGCGGTATTCCGAAGGCAAAACGGAGGGCGGGTGCCGACGAGGAGCTTTTGCGCCGGCGCGAGGGCAGGGAAGGTCGCCTTTCTTAGTTTCAACATAAATCCACTATTTCCCACAAACATCAACAAAGCGTCACGTCCCTGTAACGCGGGGGAGTGAGATTGCCGGTCCAGGGTTTCAGCGGCATCAAGAACCTTTGAGCCCTTCTGATGCAGAGAGTGTCTGTTTGAGAATTCCATCATCAAAGAAGGATGGCGATCATGAACCCAAAGAATTTCCACATTTCCAGGCGCGCCTTTCTTGGCACCACCGCAGCCGCTTCGGTGGCCGGAATGCTTGGCGGCATGCCGATCCGCGCCTTTGGCAAGGATCAGGTAAAGCTGAGCTTCATGTATCCGGTTGGCGTGTCGGGTGACATCAACCGCATCGTTTCCGGCATGATCGCCGGTTTCAACGCCGCGCATGCCGATATCCAGGTCGAGGCGATCTATGCCGGCAGCTATGACAATACCGAGCAGAAGGTGATGACCTCGCTTGGTGTCGGTGACCCCCCGGGCACCTGGCTGCCGATCAACTCCGCCCTGCAGACCTTCCTGGCAATGGGCGCGCTGGAAGACATCACCGCGCTCGCCAAGGCCGACGACATCTATCAGGATTTCCTGCCGGGCTTCCTGGGCACCTGCATCTCGGACGACAAGCTTTATGGCCTGCCTTTCCAGTGCAGCACGCCGGTGCTGTATTACAACAAGACCGCCTTCGAGAAGGCCGGTGTGAAGACAGCGCCGGCGACATGGGACGAATTGCTGGAAACCGCGAAGGCCCTGACCATCCGCCAGGGCAGCGATGTCAGCCAGTGGGGCGTGACCATCGGCGGCGGCTGGCATGACTGGATGTTCGAAAGCTATGTACGCCAGAACGGCCTGGTCCCCTGGACCAAGGAAAAGGTCATGTTCGACGCGCCGGAATCGGTCAATGCGCTCGAATTCTGGCTGCGCATGGCGCAGGAAGGCGTGATGCCGACGGCCTCGACCTGGCAGGGCTCGGCGAACGACTTCATGGCCGGCCGGACCGCGATGCTCTACCACTCGACCGGGTCGCTGACCAATCTGCGCAAATCCTCGCCCTTCGAGGTCGGCGTCGCCTTCATGCCGAAGAACAAGACCTTCGGCGCCTCCATGGGCGGCGGCCCGATCCACATCGCGAAGAACCAGCCCGACGCCCACAAGCAGGCCTGCTGGACCTTTGCCCGCTGGATGACGAATACCGCCAATCAGTCGATGTGGTGCAAGGAGACCGGCTATCTCGCCGCGCGCCAGTCCTCCTGGGACAGTGCCGAGATGAAATCCTTCGTCACCGAGGTGCCGGCGGCGAAGATCGCCCTGGACCAGGCGGCCTATGCCGGCGCCTTCCTGCAGGTACCGGGCTATCACAAGGTGCGCGAATATCTGAAGAGCGCGCTGGACCGCACCGTGATCGGCGAAATCCGCCCGGATGTCGCCTTGCGCGAAGCGACGGCGAACTCCAACCGCGAAATCGACCGCATGCTGCGCCGTCGCGGCTGATGCCAACCGGGACCACGGATGCCCCGCCGGCATCCGTGGTCCTTCTTTTTGTCCACCCGAAGCGATCGGCCCCCGATGAGAATCGACAGCGACCGCCTGCGCGACATTCCGACGGCATTTGCCATGCTGTTGCCGTCGCTGATCTTTCTCGCGATGTTCACCTACTGGCCGATCCTGCGCTCGATCTGGTTCAGCTTTCACGATGTGATGCTGGGCTCGCCGGATATCTTCTTTCTGGGCCTGGAAAACTACACACGCCTGCTGGGCGACGGCCTGTTCTGGCGGTCCTTCGCCAATACCGCCTTCTACACGCTGCTGACGATCCCGCTGTCGATCGTCTGCGCGCTGCTACTGGCGACAGCGCTGGATACGCGGCTGCGCGGCATGGCGTTCTACCGGTCGGCTTTCTTCTATCCGGTGATCATCCCGTCGGTGGCGGCGGGCATGGTCTGGGTATTTCTCTATGCCCCCGGCTATGGTCCGATCAACGAGCTGATGGCGCTTCTGGGCCTGCCGAAGCTGGAATGGCTGTACGACAGCAAATGGGCGATGCCGGCGATCATCGTCATGAGCATCTGGAAATATTCCGGGTATTTCATGCTGATCCTGCTGGCCGCCCTGCAACTGGTGCCGCGTGATCTCTACGAGGCAGCCAGGCTCGACGGCGTGCCGCCGGTTCAGCAATTGCTGCACATCACGATCCCGATGATCGCCCCGACGCTGTATTTCGTCATCATCATCGGTGTCCTGCATTCCTATCAGATCTTCGATTATGTGTATGTCATGACCCAGGGCGGCCCGGCGGACGCCACCAATGTCCTGACCTTCTATATCTACCAGAACGCCTTTCAGTTTCAGGACATCGGCTATGCCTCGGCGGTGGCCAATATCCTGCTGCTTTTCGTCATGGGCCTTGTCGCATTGGTCGCCGTGACGCTTGGCCGGCGCATTCACTATCTCGGCCAGTAAGGAGACCCGGATGTTCAAGCGCCTGCGCCTGGGTCTGACCAAGGGATGGCTGCATGTCGTGCTGCTGCCGTTGGCCCTGCTGTGGATCAGCCCGCTGATCTGGATCGTCCTGACATCGCTGAAGACCCGGGTGGAGGTGTTCGACACCACCGCCGGGCTGCTGCCAAAGATCGCGCAATGGTCGAATTATCCCGCCGCCCTGTCGGTCGCGCCGTTCGGGCGGTATCTGATCAATTCCGTGCTGGTCACCGGCGGCATCATCAGCGCGCAGCTGATCACCATCACGCTGGCGGCCTATGCCTTCGCCCGGCTGCGTTTCCCCTGCAAGGATCTGATCTTCGGCCTGTTCCTGATGCAGGTGATGTTTCCGATCTACGCGATCTTCCTGACCAATTTCGTGACGATCCGAGAACTCGGCCTGATGAACAGCCTGTGGGCGCTGATGGTGCCCTTCGTCGCCAGCGGCTATGGCACCTTCATGCTGCGCCAGGCCTTCCGGCAGGTACCGGCGGAACTGGCCGATGCGGCAAAGCTGGATGGCTGCGGCCATTTCTCCACGCTGTGGCATGTCTATCTGCCGCTGGTGAAGCCGACGCTGATCGCCTTCGCCATCATCTCCGTCGTCACCCACTGGAACGATTACATGTGGCCGCTGCTGGTGACCAACAGCGAGAGCGTGCGGACCCTGCCGATTGGCCTGGGCCTGCTGGCGAAGGCCGATAGCGGCGCCGACTGGACACGGCTGATGGCCGCCACGGTGGTCGTGGTGTCGCCGCTGCTGGTGTTCTTCGTGATCTTCCAGCGCCGCTTCGTCGACAGCTTCATGCATGCCGGCATCAAATAGACGCCCTACCGGATAAGGAAAACTCAGATGGCCAGTGTCACGCTGCAGCAGGTCAGCAAGAATTATGACGGCCACGCCGCCGTGCATGCTCTCGACCTGACTGTCGAGGACCGGGAATTCATCGTGCTGGTCGGCCCTTCCGGCTGCGGCAAGTCAACGACCCTGCGTATGATTGCCGGGCTGGAGACGATATCCGAAGGCCGGCTGCTGATCGACGGCAAGGATGTGACGCAGGCGGCACCGCAGAAGCGCGATATCGCGATGGTCTTCCAGTCCTATGCGCTGTACCCGCATATGACGGTCTACAAGAACATGGCCTTCGGCCTGATGAAGACGACGCGGCTCGACAAGAGCGAAATCGACGCCCGGGTGCGCGAAGCGGCGGAGATTCTGCATATCGAGGATCTGCTGCAACGCCGGCCGAAGGAATTATCCGGCGGGCAACGCCAGCGTGTGGCGATCGGCCGGGCGCTGGTGCGCAAGCCGAAGGTCTATCTGTTCGACGAACCGCTCTCCAATCTGGATGCCAAGCTGCGCAACCACATGCGGGCCGAATTGAAGCGGCTGCATGCCGAGCTTGGCATCACGGTGGTCTATGTGACGCATGATCAGGTCGAGGCCATGACGCTGGGCACCCGGATCGCCATCATGGCCGAGGGGCGGCTGCAGCAATTCGATGCGCCGATGGAGGTCTATCGCAAGCCGGCGAATATTTTCGTCGCCTCGTTCATCGGCGCGCCGGAGATGAATCTGATCCCTTGCCGGGGTCGGGCAGTAACCGAAGGGCTGGCGCTCGGCAATGCGCATTTCCAGCTGGTGCTGGACGGGATGACCGCGCCGGCAGCACCGGAAATCCTGCTGGGGATTCGCCCGGAGGAGATGGTTCTGGCGCGCGGCGAGACGCTTGCGCCCGGCACGCTGTTGGGAAAGGCCAAGGTCGAGCGCGTGGAATTGTTCGGTGCCGATGCTTTGGCCGAAGTCCGGCTTGGCGATAACCGGATGATCGTGCGCATCAGCCCGGAGCATCCTCCGCTGGCCGGGGAGAGTGTGACGCTGGGATTCGATGCAACGCGCGCCCGGCTGTTCGATCCGATTTCCGGACTCGCCGTGTCCTGATAGAATCAGCTGCCATGAATATCCGCCAGGAAAAGATCATCGAAATCCTGCGTCAGGCCGCGTCCCTGTCAACGCTCGATCTCGCCCGGTCCTTCGATGTGTCCGACGAAACCATCCGCCGTGACCTGAAGCAGCTGGCCGAGGAGGGCATTGTCGAGAAATTCCACGGCGGGGTGCGCCTGAGCGTGGCCAATACCGAGGCGCCGTTCGAGCAGCGCCTGCGTATCCAGCCCGCCGCCAAGCAGGCCATGGCCCAGGCCTGCGAGACGCTGGTGCCGGATGGCACGACGCTGTTTCTCGACAACAGCAGCTCCGCCTGTTTCCTGGCCCGGCTTCTGGCGCGCAAGAAAGGGCTGACGATCATCACCCTTTCCCTGCAATCGGCGCGGATACTGGCCGAGGGCGGCGATGGCAACCGGATCATCGTTCCCGGCGGTGAATTGCGGCCCAGCGACATGACGATCACCGGCGCTTCCGCGATTCGCTTCGCCGCGCAATTCTCGCCGGAGCTGTTCATCTTCTCCGTGGCGGCCGTGTCGAGTGAGCGGGGCTGTCTCGATTTCGATCTCTTCGAGGCCGAGTACAAGGCCGCACTGATGCCCTATGCCGCCGAAACCGTGCTGCTTGCCGATGCCAGCAAATTCGGCGCCAGCGGGCTGATCCAAACCTGTGGCCTGGAGAATATCGGCGTTCTCGTTACCGATGCGCCCCCGCCTGCGGCGTTTGCCGGGGCGTTCGACGAAGAAACCCGGATCATCGTCGCTGGGTAGCCGGCCCCACCGGTATCGGCGGGGCCAGGCTCCCCGTTCACCCTCCTGGCAGAATCGAAGAAAACCATGATCTTCGCGGCGCATCTACAAGCTGCTGAATTTATAGCCCCTGCCTGTATGCTCCTGGAAGTTTGTGTGGCGTTCCTGGCCTTCCATCCACTCTCGATCTGAAAGGACAGTCCCATGACCCGGGAAATCGCGGACGATGCGGCTGCGCCCGCTGCCATCCGGTCGATCTACGAGGATATCCGCGCGGTACTGGGCTCGCCGGTCGTCAATCTCGTCTATCGCCGTCTGGCGGGCCAGGGCGAGGATGTGCTGCGTGACAGCTGGCGGCTTCTGCGCCCGGCCTATCTCGATGGCCGGATCGCACGGTACGCAGCACCACTGGCCCTGATCGTGCCGAAGGACATGGCCATGCCGGGCGCGCCGCCGCCTGCCACCGCCGGAGACATGCCGGCGATCCGTGCGGTCATCGCGGCCTATAATGCCAATAATGCGCGGAACCTTGTCGCTTTCAGCGCGCTGCTGGGGCTGATGCCGGGCGGCACGGATTTTCCGCCCCTGGATGACGGTGCGGGCATGCCGGATGCACCCTCCGGTATTCCCATTCCGACGCTTCCGGCTTTCGGCAGTTTGCCCGAAGCGCTTCAGCAGACCATCCGCCGGCTGAATCTGTTCGGCGATACCGGGGAGGCGGGCGCGCCAGTCGCCAGCCTCTATGTCCACCTGTCGCACTGGCCGGAGATGCTCGTCCATGTCGAGCGCGCACTTCAGCCGCTGCATGAGGCTGGCACGCTGACCGGCTGG
This sequence comes from Oceanibaculum nanhaiense, assembly GCF_002148795.1. NCBI lineage: Bacteria > Pseudomonadati > Pseudomonadota > Alphaproteobacteria > Rhodospirillales > Oceanibaculaceae > Oceanibaculum > Oceanibaculum nanhaiense. The sequence continues at coordinate 19,647 of NZ_MPOB01000012.1, forward strand.
CGGGTGGAAACCTCGGACCGCGCCGCGATGGCGCCGCTGTCCGACCTGCGTGCGCCTGCGGAACTACGCACAATTCTGGAACCGATCCTGGGCGCTCTGGTCCGCCGCACCATCCCGAAAATGGTGCCGATCGGCACCTATCTCGGCCGGGCGCTGAAGCCGGGCGCGTCCGGCTAGAAGTTTGCGCTATAGCGGCTAGCGTGAAGTGCTATTGGCCACAGCACGCGGCGCTTGCGTAAATCCTCCTCCAATTCGTCCGGACCGGCCTTTGCCGGCCGGCACATAATCATAGGGGGATTTCATGCAGCCGAACGGCGTGGCAACTGCTGCCGATTACCGGGAAGTCGGACTTTTCATCGATGGCAGCTGGACACAGGGCACGGCGGGTCAGGGCGGGGCGAGCCAGGGCGAGGCAGTCATCAATCCGGCGACCGAGGAAGCGCTTGGCTATCTGCCGCACGCCTCCGCCACCGATCTCGACCGCGCCGCCAATGCGGCGGTCCGCGCCTTCGAAAGCTGGAGCCGCACCGCGCCGCTGGAACGCAAGCGCATTCTGAACAAGGCGGCGGCCCTGCTGCGCGAGCGCAGCGATGCCATCGCGGTGTGGGTCACGCTGGAACAGGGCAAGCCACTGGCCGAGGCGAAGGGCGAGATCCTCGCCGCCGCCGACATCTTCGAATGGTATGGCGACGAATGTGTGCGGCTCTATGGCCGGATCGTGCCGTCGCGCATGCCCGGCGCCAATCAGATGGTCATCCGGGAGCCGGTCGGCCCTGTCGCCGGCTTCTGCCCGTGGAACTTCCCCGCGCTGACCCCGGCACGCAAGATCGCCGGTGCGCTCGCCGCCGGCTGCACGCTGGTCATCAAGGCAGCGGAGGAAACCCCGTCGACCTGCTGTGCGCTGGCCGATGCCTGCATCGATGCAGGGGTACCCGCCGGCGTGCTGAACCTGGTTTTCGGCAAGCCGGCTGAGGTCTCAGCCTTCCTGATCCCGCATCCGGGCATCCGCAAGATTTCCTTCACCGGTTCCATCCCGGTCGGCAAGGTGCTGGCGAAGCTGGCAGCCGATGGTGTGAAGCGCTGCACGCTGGAACTGGGCGGACACGCGCCGGTGCTGGTGTTCGACGATGCGCAAGTGGAGCCGGCGGTGCAGGCGCTGCTGGCCGCCAAGTTCCGCAATGCCGGGCAGGTCTGCGTCTCGCCTTCGCGCTTCTATGTCCAGCGCGGCTCCTATGCGAAATTCCTCGAAGCCTTCACCGAAGGGGCGAAGGCGCTGCGCGTCGGCGATGGGCGGGCTGCCGACACCCAGATGGGGCCGATGGCAAACGAACGCCGCCTGTCGGCGATGGAAGGCTTCGTCGCCGATGCGCGCGAGCGCGGCCTGAAGATCACGACCGGCGGCAGCCGGATTGGCAATCGTGGCTATTTCTGGGAGCCGACGGTGATCGCCGATGCAACGGACGAATGCCGGCTGATGCGCGAGGAGCCGTTCGGCCCCGTGGTTCCGATCACTGCCTTCGATACGGTCGAGGAGGGGATCGCGCGTGCCAATTCCCTGCCGTTCGGCCTCGCTGCCTATGCTTTCACCGGCGTGTCGAAGCGCGCCCGGGCAGTGCGCGAGGGCGTGCGTGCCGGGATGATCGGCATCAATCATCTGGGCATCTCGCTGGCGGAGGTTCCGTTCGGCGGTGTGAAGGAAAGCGGATACGGCTCGGAAGGCGGCACCGAGGGGCTGGAAAGCTATCTCGACACCAAGCATGTCAGTCAGCTCGACTGACCGACCGTTCAAAAAGACAGGAAATTCAGCATGATCACCGTCATCACCCGTTTCCCGCAGCCGGCCGGCAAGTCCCAGGACGAGCTGAAAGGGATGTTCCGGCAATCCGCGCCGCGTTTCCAGACGATCTCCGGACTGGTGCGCAAATATTACTATATCGCCGACGACAATACCTGCGGCGGCGTCTATCTGTTTCGCAGCCGGGCCCAGGCGGAAACGCTGTTCGACGATGCCTTCGCGGCCTCCATCATGGCGCGCTTCGGTGCGCCGCCGCGCGTCGAGTTCCTGGAGACGCCGGTCATCGTGGATAATGATGCGGGGACGATACTGGGCGGCGACGAAGGCGCCTGACCGTCAATGCAGCGCGCCGGCATAGTCACTGACCGCCTTCTTCACCATGCCGGTGCGTTCGACCAGGACCGCCTCGGTCAGATCCATGGCGGCCTTGCAGGCGGCGTTCGGACGGCTGTGGCGGCGCGTCGCCATGGTCCAGGTGCGCACGATCTCCGGCTCCACGATGGGCGCGGCGGACAGCCGGCCGGCAACCAGATCCTCGTAGAAGGCGACCGGCGCCAGCACGGTGTAGCCCTTGCCGGCAGCGACGAAGCGCTTCATCTCGGTGATCACGTCGATCTCGAACTTGATCGTGTACTCGACGCCCAGCCGCTGGGCCGTGCTGTGGACCAGCGAGCGCAGGCCATTTTCCGGATGCGACATGATCAGCGGGTATCGCGGCAAGCTATGGAACGGGATTGTCTCGCCGGGGGAAAACGCGCCGGGCGGGCCGACGACATAGAGCGTTTCCTCGCAGACCTCATGCGTATCGATATGCGGCAGTTCCTGATTGCTGAACAGGACGGCGGCATCGATGCGGCCGTCGATCAGCCATTCCGCCAGATAGGCGCTCATCGCCTCGCGGATATGCAGGGTGATCCCGCCGAAATCGCGCTGAATCGTCGTCAGCAGCGGCTGGGTGATGAGCGGGCTGACCGGTATCGGCAGGCCCAGCATGACATCGCCCGTCGGCTTTCCGGGACTGACGGCATCGACGAGCCGGTCCATTTCCTCGACGACGCGCCGCGCATGCGCCAGCAGCTTTCTGCCGTCGGCGGTAAGGTCAACACCACGCGCCGTCCGGTCGAGCAGTTGCGTGCCGAAGCTCTGCTCCAGATTGCGGACATGCTGGCTGAGCGCCGGCTGGGCGATGTGCAGGTGGTTCGCCGCACGCGTAAAACTGCCGGCCTCGGCGATGGCGATGAAATAACGCAGATGCCTGATGTCGATCGAATAGCGGCTCATGGGCGGGATCACTTTCGCGAAGCCGGGAAAACACCGTTTCGCGCCAACCGGGTGTACAGGAGTATGTACAAATGACACTTCAGTTCAAGATATACTGGTCGTTCCGCAGCCCCTACAGCTATCTGGCGACGGCGCGCCTCGTCGCCTTCGCGGCGGAATATGACGTCGATGCGCAACTGCGTATCGTCCGGCCACTGGCCATGCGCGAGCCGGCCTATTTCGAGCGGATGGGGCCATTGCACCGCCCCTATTTCTTTATGGATACCAAACGCCAGGCCGACTATCTGGGGCTGCCCTTCCGACGGCCTGTTCCCGACCCGATCCAGCAGGATCCCGTCACGCTGAAGATCGCCAAGGACCAGCCCTATATCCGCAATATCTCGCATCTCGGTGTGGAGGCCTGCCGGCTGGGGCATGGCCTTGCCTATGCGGATTCCGTCTCGCGGCTGCTCTGGGACGGTTCCGTCGATGGCTGGGACCAGGGTGACCATATGGCGAAAGCGGCAGCATCAGCCGGACTCGACCATGCCGCGATGCAGGCCAGTATCGACAGCGACCCGGACTGGTATGACAGCCAGATGCTGGCGAACGAGGCGGAACTGACCGAGGCCGGCCACTGGGGCGTGCCCTGTTACGTCTTCGAGGGTGAGCCGTTTTTCGGGCAGGACCGCTTCGACACTTTCATCTGGCGTCTGCGCCAGAATGGCCTGCAAAAGCGCGCATAGGAGCGGCGATGTTCGAATGGGTCCGCCTTCTGTTCCGCCGGCTGCGCGGTCTGCCCCATAACCGGAACCGCTACCGGCCGGAGAAGCGGTATATGCGCGGGGGCAGCCGGTAGCTGCCCTTGTGCTGCAGGCCTGTGCCGCGCCATCGGCAGACCAGTATCACGCGCGCCGATCTATAATCTAAAATTATATCTTGTAGCTGTAATCCATATTGGCGGCGTGTTCGTGCCTCGGATTAGAAATAATCAAGCGCCACGCCGCGCATGAGACCTAAGCAGCCCCGCACCCGTTTCCCGGTCGCAAGAAGCCGGATGGTGCCGGGGACCAAGGGGGGAAGAATGACAACGCAACGGCCTGCATCACGCCTCGACTCCGTCTTTGCTTCGGCAGGGCTGGCATGATCGCCCTGCCAACGCGGATTTTCGGATATGTGGCGGCGGCGCTCGGGTTGGCGCTGGCCGTCAATGCCATCATCGTGGCCTATGTTGGCGTTTATGACATTGCCTATACGCGCGCGCTGATCGTCTATGCCTCGGTCGTCTCTGTCCTGCTGGGATGCCCGCTGGCGGCTGCCGTTCCGGAGGGGAGAAAGTTCCTCCTGATCCTCGCCTGGCTGGCGGACATAGCGGCGGTCGCCGCTTTCACAATCGCCATCTGGTATTTCGTCAGCGCGGCGGATGAACTCTCGACGATGCTGGTGTCCTATGGCGAGACGGATATCTTCATCGCCTTCCTGGGCGTCTGCGTGCTGCTGGAAGCCACGCGCCGGCTGTTCGGCCTGCCGCTGTTCCTGTTCGTCATCGTGGCCTTCCTCTATGGCCTGTTCGGCGGCTACCTGCCATCCGCCATCGGCCATAGCGGGTTCAGCCTCGCGGTTACCATGGAGATGGTCTGGTACGGCTTCCAGGGCGTCTATGGCACGCCGCTCAGCATCGTCATCCAGGTCGTGCTGATCTTCGTCGTCTTCGGTGTGATGCTGGAAGGAACGGGCGCCAGCAACGCGCTGATCAAGATCGCCTTCGCCCTGACCGGCCGGACGCGTGGCGGCGTGGGGCATGCGGCCATCGTCTCCTCCGCCCTGTTCGGCAGCATGTCGGGCAGCGTGGTGGCCAATGTCGTTGGCACCGGCGCCTTCACCATTCCGATGATCATCCGGCGCGGCTTCAAACCGGCGACCGCCGGCGCTATCGAGGCGGCGGCATCGACCGGCGGGCAGATCATGCCGCCGGTCATGGGGGCGGCGGCCTTCCTGATGGCCGACCTGATCGGCATGTCCTATCTGATGATCTGTCTGGCCGCACTGCTGCCGGCGCTGTTCTATTACGGTGCGCTGTTCGTGGCGGTTTCGCTGGAAGCGGGCAAGGCCGGTATCCAGCCGATCCCGCCGGAGCAGCGCGAGCGTATCGACCGCAAGACGATGCTGGATTCGCTGATGTTCGTGATCCCCATCGCGGTCATCATCGCCGTGCTGGTCGCGGGCCGCTCGCCGGCAATGGCCGGGTTCTGCGCGGTGATCGCCGTGCTGGTGACGGCCCTGGCGCTTAATCCGGACCTGCGCCGGAACCCGATGCGTATCCTCGATACCGTCGTGAAGGGCGGCGCGGCGGGGGCGTCCATCGTCGTCGCGGTCGCCGCCATCGGCATTATTCTGGGAACGCTCAACCTGACCGGCATTGGCCTCAGCTTCGCCTCGACGGTGGCCGCGCTTGGCGAGAACAATCTGCTGCTTGCCCTGCTGCTGACCGCCGCCACCTGCCTGATCCTGGGCATGGGCATGCCGACGCTGCCAGCCTATCTGGTGATCGTGCTGGTGATGGGGCGGTCGCTGCGCGAGCTGGGGATCGAGCCGCTGGCGATCCATCTCTTCGTGTTCTATTTCGGCGTCTTGTCCGCAATCACGCCCCCGGTGGCGGTGGCGGTCTTCGCAGCGGCTCCCATTGCCAACTCGCATCCCGTGGCGACAGCGATTGCCGCCCTGCGGCTGGCCTTCATCGGCTTCGTCATTCCGTTCATCTTCGTGATCGAACCCAGCCTGCTGCTGGTGCTGGACAGTTTCGACCTCGGCCAGTTCGTCATCGCCATCCTGGCACTGAGTGTCGCCATCCTGGCGCTATCGACGGCCTTCTACGCCTATGACGGGGCGGCGCTGGCGCCCCTGCATTGTGTGTTCCGGGGGATCATTGGCCTGGCCCCGCTGGCGGCGCTGCTCAGCAACCGGTTCGAGGTGGAAATCGTCGTTGGATGCGCGGTCCTGCTCGGCCTTTCCATGCTCATCCGGCAACGGCAGAGGCGTTTTGCGCTCGGCTGACGCCCCTGCAATCAACCAAGAGAAACGTCAAACAAGCCCCACTGGGGCAGGGAGGATCAAAATGAAAACCCTCAAAGCCATCCTACTCACCGGGGCAATGCTCGCCGCTGTCGCCGGTGGCGGCACTGTCGCCGCCGCCAGCGACCAGGTTTATCGCTGGCAGACCATGTCGCAATCCTCGACCGATATGGTGTTCGCCATCGCCGCGACCGAATTGCTGCGCGACAAGCTGGGCCAGAAGGCGCAGATCACCACGGGGCGCCCGCTGGTGCGCCAGGCCGTCGATGCCGCCAAGAAGGATCTGGAATTCCTGACCACGGCCTCGTCGGTCAATCACTTCATGCGCAACGGCATCAACATGTACGCGAAGATGGGCGACGCGCCGGAGCTGTTCCAGAATCTGCGGATGATCCTGAACTACCCGCTGGGCGCCTATCACATGGTGGTCTGGGCCGACAGCGGCATCAAGGATATGAAGGAGCTGAAGGGCAAGCGCGTCTTCCTCGGCCCGCCGGGCGGCGCGGCGACCGTGACCGCCGTGCAGATGCTGGACGCGGCGACTGGCTACAAGGCGGGCATTGACTTCACCCAGCTGAATGTCGACTGGAACTCCGGCATGCAGGCCTTCCAGGACCGCCAGGCCGACGCACACATGTCGCCGAAGGCGCTGCCGGACCCGGCCATCGTACAGCTGGCGACACTCGGCAAGATCCGGCTGCTGAGCCTGCCGGAGCAGGCGATGGAAGCCGACAGCATCAAGAAGGCGATGGCGATCCCGGGCCGTGTCGTTACCGAGATTCCGAAGGACCTCTATGGCGCCAACCAGGTCAATGAGGAGAACATCCGCACGCTGCAGACCATGGTCGGTCTCGGCACGCATAAATGGATGTCCGAGGAGGTCATTTACAATGTGACCAAGACGATCATGGAGAACAACAGCGCCCTGAAGGCCGAGGCCCAGTGGATGGGTGTCATCAAGCCGGAAAATGCGCTGGCCGAGATGAACGCGCCGCTGCATGTCGGCGCCTACCGCTACTACAAGGAGCGCGGTGTGGCGATCCGCGACGAGCTGGTGCCGCCAGAAGCGAAGAAGTAAGCGCCCGACAACGCACCCGCCATATCCGCGTACTCCCGGTTGCCCGATGCGGAACCGGGAGTACGCCACCAACCAAAATCCCACTGTTCCGGTCCCGGCCAGCCGGCCGTGCGAGGGCCCGTTTGCCCGAATGGACCGGGTTACGCCGAAAGGAACCCCTGATGGGACGCAAGATTCTCTTCATCACCACCGACCAGCAGCGGCATGACGCGCTGGGCTGCAATGGCGGCAAGGTTGCGAAAACGCCGGTCGTGGATGGCCTCGCCGCCGCCGGCATCAACTACAAGCGCGCGCATAACCAGAATGTGGTCTGCATGCCGGCCCGCTCGACCATGCTGACCGGCCAGCATGTGCGGAGTCATGGCGTCATCTCGAACGGCATCCCGCTGCCGGAGGATGCGCCCGATGTGGTCCGCCTGCTGAAGGAGCAGGGCGGCTACCGCACCGCGCTGATCGGCAAGGCGCATTTCGAGCCGTCCTCGGCGCCGGGCGGCCCGTATTTCGAGAATTATGCCGCCTCCAAGGGGCTGTATGGCCCGCATCGCGGTTTCGAGCATATGGAGCTGTGCGCCCATACCGGCCGCGCCGGGCGCAGCCTCTATCATTATCCGAAGTGGCTGCAGGAGAATCATCCGGACGAGGTGGATTTCTTTCAGGAATATGTGACGCCGCAGAAGACCATCAGCTGCAAGCGCGGCGGCGATACCGGCGGTATCCAGGTCTGGCACAATCACATCCAGCGCGAACATTATCACACCGACTGGACCGCTGACCGGGTGATCGACTGGCTGGGGAACCTCGACGAGGATGAGGACTGGTTCGTCTGGATGAGCTTTCCGGACCCGCATCATCCCTGGGATCCGCCTTCTTCCGAACTGAAGCGCGTGAACTGGCGCGATCTCGATCTGCCTGAGGCCTATCCGGGCAGCGTCGAGGCAACGGTGAAGGTGCTGGAGGGCAAGCCGCGCCACTGGCTGGACTGGTATCTCGGTAAGGCGCAGTTCAATTACGAGCTGCCGGCCGAGTTCGTGCCTGCAGAGCTGACGCCGGACCAGATCCGCGAGATCAACGCCATGTGCCATATCGAGAACGAGCTGATCGACGAGGCGATCGGCCGCGTGCTGTCCTATATCGGCACACGCGGCTGGGGGCAGGACACGGATGTCCTCTATACCGCCGATCATGGCGAGTTCCAGGGCGATTTCGGCATGATGTTCAAGGGGCCGTACCATGTCGATGCGCTGATGCGCCTGCCCATGGTCTGGCGACCGGCGCCGGCCGTCGGCATTACCCCGTCGGTTGTCGAGCAGCCGGTCGGTCATGTCGATCTGGCACGCACCTTCTGCGCCATTGCCGGGGTCGATCCCGACCCGCGCATGCAGGGCGCTGTCATGCCGACCAGCGAGGATGGCACGCGGGAGCGCGTCATCACCGAATGGGATGGCGGCTATAATGGCCATACCATTCATCTGCGGACGCTGTACCGCGATGGCTATGTGCTGACGGCCTGCGAGAAATCCACCGTGCATGACGGCACGGAAGGGGAACTGTACAATCTGCGGGAAGATCCCCGGCAATGGGTGAACCTCTGGAACGACCCGAAATATGCGGGGATCAAGAGCGACCTGATTGCGGACCTCTACGACAATCTGCCGGAGGCCCGGCAACAGCCGCTTGAGCAGGTGGCGCTGGTCTGATGCCCTGCGGCAGCGTTTTCAATTCATCGCCCAGTTAATAAGAAAAACCCTGCAAGGCATTAACCCTGCAGGGTTTTTTCTTGCCTGAATGCCAGCCTGCCCCAAAGAGAAGGGGGACGCCGTGACCGGCGCCCCCCTTTGGAACTAGGCAGATGGAACTGCGCTACCAGATCAGCGCTTGTCCCAGCCCGGCACCGGGAAGATCGGATCGGCGGTCTTCACCGATTCCGGATGGACGGCGGCAAGGCCCTTGCCCGGCATGTTCTGCATGATGACGTTCTGCATGCCGACCTGCTTGCCGCTTTCCTCGATCTCGTACGGCCCGGCCATCGTGACGATCTTGCCGCTGAGCGCCAGCGCCGCTTCCTTCATCTTGGCGGCGTCGGTGGTCCCGGCGGTCGTCAGGATCTTCTCCGTCACCACGCCGGCGGCATAGGCCAGCGCAGTCTGGAAATCGGCGTCATAGGCGACGTCCGGGAACAGCGCCTTGTAGCGCTTGCCCACTTCCTCGCGGTTCAGCCCGTCGGTCACGTCCCAGTTGATCGCCGGGTGATAAAGGGTGTGGCTGTAGATGTATTCCGCATCCTTGCCGATGTCCTGGAACTGCGGCTGCGCGGCATAGAGCATGAAGGTGAACGGGAAGTTCACGTTCATCTCCTTCATCTGGCGGACCATCGCCATCTGGTCGCCCTCATAGGCCACCGGATAGAAGAAGTCGGCGCCCGAGGCGCGTGCCTTCTGGATCAGGATCGAGAAATCCTTGGTGCCGGCCGCAAATTTCTCGAACTGCGTGACCTGCATGCCCTTTGCCTTCGCCAGCTTTTCGGCGCCGGCGGCCATGCCGGCCGGGAAGGGCTCGTCCAGATAAACGATGGCGATCTTCTTGTTGCCGCCCAGCTTCGCCGCCAGCTCGACGCTGGGGATCGCCATCATGGAAGAGGCGATCTGCGAGGCGGAGATCAGGTGCTTGGCGCCCTGATCGTAGATCGAGTCGGAAGCCGCCGACCAGATCACCAGGAACTTGTTGCTGCGCTCCGTCACCGCGGTCGCGGCGCTGGTCAGGGTGGAGCCGAACGGGCCGAACAGCAGATCGACCTTCTGCTCCTCGATCAGCGTCTCATAGACGCGCGGCACCATCTGCTTGTCGGAGCGGTCGTCCAGCTTCACCAGCTCGACCTTGTACTTCTTGCCGCCCATATCGAGGCCGCCGCGGCGGTTGACGTCGTCCATCCATATCTGCACGCCGCGCTCGCCCGACTGCGAGGCCAGCGCGAAACGGCCCGCCGAGGACACGGTCATGCCGATCTTCAGCGTCTCCTGCGCGCTGACAGGGGCAGGCAGCGTGAGCGCCGGCACGGCGAACGCTGCGAACGCCGCTGCGAGGGTCAATAGTTTCGGGAATTTCATCGTGATACCTCCTAAACACCCCGGATCTTCCGATCGAGGCCTTCCCCGTTAATTTCCGGTGGGCAGGCCTGGCAACAAGCCTTCCCGCCGATGGAAACGACAGCAATTTTCAGATCGTTTTTATGCCGTCTTTTGACACGGCGGCATTGTCACTGTTGTGAAACCTATTTACAAGTGCCTGCCATAAATCACCGCTGCACTGCAGTGGATGCATGCCGTCCGGATAGAGATGGCGGCGTATCCGAAGACCGAGGGGGCTTCATTCATGGCAACGGATTCGAGGGACGATTCCGCGATCGCCACCATCCGTAACCGGATATGGTTCACGGCCATGGCGGCCATCGTCGCCGCGCTGGCGCTGGTGCCGGTGCTGGGCACGTCGCTGTCCTTCTCTTTCTACCTGATGCTGTGGATTACCATGGCGACCGGGCTGAACATCATTGCCGGCTTCACCGGCTACATGCCGCTGGGCTATGTCGCCTTCTACGGCATCGGCGCCTTCGCCACCGCGATCCTGACCAAGATGTTCGGCGTGCCGGTCTATTTCTCGATCCTGGCGGGCGGGGTCTGCGGTGTGCTGCTGAGCCTGCTGATCGCGCCGACCCTGAAGCTGAAGGGCATCTATTTCGCCATTGTCAGCCTGGGGCTTGCCATCATCTGCCGGCTGGTCATCGTGAATCTGCCGGAGAGCTGGGCCGGCGGCAGCTACGGCATCAATCTCGGCCTCAGCATCTCCCCGGTGGTGACCTTCTATTACATGCTGGCTGTCATGGTGGCGGCGCTGCTGACCATCACCTGGCTGGCACAGTCGCGCCTCGGCAAGGCGTTGCGGGCGATCCGCGACGACGACCAGGCGGCCGAGGTGATGGGCGTGAATGTGGTCGCCACGCGGCTGAAGGCCTGGATGCTGTCGGCGCTGTTCGGTGCGCTGGCTGGCGGGGTAGAGGCCTGGTACACCAACATCATCGATCCGGAGAGCGCCTTCCAGTTCCTGGTGACGGCAAAGACCGTGATCTATGCCATCGCTGGCGGCCTCGGCACGGTGACCGGCCCGGTGGTCGGCGCCATCGTCATGGTCTGGATCGACGATCTGATCTGGCAGCGCTTCCCGATCTTCAACCTGTTCCTGCTGGGCCTGGCGATCATCCTGCTGATCCTGTTCCTGCCGCGCGGCATCGTCGGCAGCATCATCCAGCGCAAGCCGTCCTGGCGGCGGTACATCCTGTAGGCCGGGAGACGCGAATCATGACCTATCTGATCCTGAACGGCCTCGCCAACGGCCTTATCCTCGGCGTCATCTACGCGATGATCGGCGTCAGCCTGTCGCTGCTCTACGGCGTGCTGCAGGTGAAGAATTTCGCGCATGGCGAATTCCTGATCGCCGGCGCCTATTTCTGCTACGTGCTCTACAACGCTTTCGACCTGCACCCGCTGCTGGCTCTGCCACTGGCTTTCCTGTGCTTCATGGCGTTCGGCTGGCTGCTGAACAACCTCGTCATGCCGCGCCTGCAGCGTTCCGACGACCCCATGCTGGCCTCGCTGCTGGTGATGTACGGCGTCTCGCTGATGCTGGCGGCGACAATGCTGCTGCTGTTCGAGGCCGATTTCCGTTCGCTGGATTTCAGCTTCGAGCCGATCTCCATGAAGGTCGGCATGCTGTATCTGCCGACCGCCCGGCTGGTCGCCATGGGCGTGACGGTGGCGATCCTGCTGGTGCTGGCCTGGTTTCTCTATTTCACCCTGCCGGGCAAGGCGATCCGCGCCTCGATCATGAACCGCGACGCGGTGCAGATCGTCGGCGTGAACATCAAGCGCCTGTCGGCCGCCGCCTTCGCGCTGTCCATCGGGCTGGCCGGGGCCAGCGGCGTGATGGTGTCGATGGTATTCCCGTCCTTCAACCCGTTCGTCGGCGTTGACTACACGCTGATCGGCTTCATCGTCGTGGTGCTGGGCGGGTTGGGCAACCCGATGGGGGCGATTCTGGGCGGGCTGGTGTTCGGCCTGGCGGAGCAGATGTCCATCGTCTTCCTGCCGCAGACCATGGCGCCGATCATCGGCTTCTCGATCATGATCCTGGTGATCTTCTTCCGGCCCAACGGGCTGCTCGGCAAGGCACGGACATCGTGAGGGCAGGACGATGACGGCGAACGACATTCTTCTGGAATCCCGCGATCTGGTGAAGCGCTTCGGCGGTCTGGTCGCGGTGAACGAGGTTTCCTTCACGCTGGAACGCAACACGGTCCTCGGCCTGATCGGCATCAACGGGTCGGGCAAGACCACGGTGATGAACTGCCTGAATGGCCTGTACAAGGCCGATGGCGGCAGCATCCGGTTTGAGGGAGAGGAGCTGATCGGCCGCAGCCCGCACGAGGTCACGCGGCTGGGCATCGGGCGCACCTTCCAGGTGCCACGGGTGTTCCGCCGGATGACGCTGATCGACAATCTGCTGGTGCCGCTGCTGGGGTCAAACCTCAGCGATGCGGAACTGACCGAGCAGGCCGAGGAGTGCCTGGCCCAGGTGAACCTGCACGGGCTGCGCCAGAATTATGCGGAGGAGCTGTCAGGCGGCCAGCAGAAGCTGCTGGAGCTGGCCCGCCTCATCATGCTGGACCCGAAGCTGATCCTGCTGGACGAGCCTTTCGCCGGGGTGAACCCTTCGCTCTGCCAGCTGCTGCTGGAGCGTATCGAGGGGCTGCTGGACAAGGGCAAGAGCTTCATCCTGGTCAGCCATGACCTCACCTCCATCTACCGCCTGTCCAGCCACATCATCGTCCTGAACGAGGGGCGGAAGATCGCCGAAGGATCGGTCGATGAGGTGAAGAACAATCCGGATGTGATCGAAGCCTATCTGGGGAGTGCCTCGGCATGACCGATATGCCCACGAATGTACCGCTGATGGAGATGCAGGACGTCTATGTCTCCTACCATGGCGACATCAGCATCCTGAACGGCCTGAATCTGAAGATCCCCGAAGGCAAGATCACCGGCATCATCGGCCCGAACGGCGCCGGCAAATCGACCGCGCTGAAGACGCTGTACGGCTTCCTGAAGCCGCAGCGCGGCGAGATTCGGCTGGCCGGCGAGCGCATCGACGGGCTGGAACCCTATCAGTTCATCGAGCGCGGCATCGCCTATGTTCCCCAGAACCGCAGCCTGTTCAACGATTTGTCGGTCGAGGACAATCTGCGCCTCGGCTGCTGGGTGTTCCGCAAGGACAAGGCGCGCATGGCGCGCGCGCTGGAACGCGCCTATGCCCAGTTCCCGATCCTGAAGCAGAAGCGCAAGGACATGGCCGGCAGCATGTCGGGCGGCCAGCAGCGCTTCCTGGAGCTGGCCCGCGCGCTGGCGCTGGAGCCGAAGATCGTCATGCTCGACGAGCCGACGGCGATGATCGCGCCGAAGCTGTCGCAGGAGCTCTACGCCTTCATCAAGGCGCTGCCGGAGCAGGGGGTCACCGTCATTCTGGTGGACCAGAATGTGCGGCAGTGCGTCAACATCTCCGACCATGTCTATATTCTGGAACTGGGCCAGAACAAGGCGGACGGCGACGCCGCCGACTTCAAGGGCGACAGCCGGCTGCGCGAGATGATCGCGGAATGGCTGGATTACAGGATCGACTGACGCGGAGCGGGGATTGGCAACCGTTCGAACCGAGTTGTCACGAAACCAACACCGGCCCGACATGCGGGCTTAATCAACAACCTTCATGGTGCCCCCGGCACGCCATTCAGGCGCCGCCGATCCTTTTCAAGGCTGGAGGGCATCATGCAGTTCCCCTTTCTCAGCCGACGGGCCGCGCTTGCGCTGGGCCTGTCGCTGACCACGACCCTATCCGTCGCCGCGCTGATGGCACCGGGCGCCGCGCGGGCCGATGACCGCCCCGTGGTGCGCGTCGCCGTGCAGCAGGTGGTGAATTCCGGCGCGCTGACGCCGCTTCGCGAGCAGTCCAATGTCGGCGCACGCGTCTTCCCGATGATCTTCTCTCCGCTGATCGATCTGGACCGCCAGGGCGATCTGGCGCCGGTGCCGGGCCTCGCCGAATCCTGGAAGCGCATTGACGACAAGACGGTCGAGCTGAAGCTGCGCCAGGGTGCCACCTTCCATAATGGCGACGAGGTGACGGCCGAGGATGTGGCCTTCAGCTTCGGCAAGGAACGCATGTTCGGCGACAAGCCGCCGCGCCGCGCTGGCCAGGACGACAAGACCATCAAGTCGGACGACAGCAAGACGCTGTTCACCACCACCAACACCCAGGCCGGCCCGGAGCTGCCGCCGGAGGTGCCGGCCATCGCGCGCCGCCTTTGGCCGTCGCTGGAGCGGGTAGAGGTGGTGGACAAGTACACCGTGCGCTTCGTGAACGCGGTGCCCGACGTCACCATGGAAGGCCGCCTCGCCCGCATGGGCTCGCAGATCATCTCCAAGCGCGCCTTCCTCGAGGCCAAGGACTGGATGAGCTGGGCGCGCAACCCGATCAGCGCCGGCCCGTTCAAGATCAAGGAGTTCCGCCCGGACAACGTGCTGGTGCTGGAGGCGCATGATTCCTATTTCAACGGCAAGCCGACTGTTAAGGAAATCCGCTACGTCGTGGTGCCGGAAGTGCCGGGCCGGGTAAACGGCCTGCTGTCCGGCGAGTATGATTTTGCCAGCGACATCCCGCCGGACCAGATCGCCACCATCGAGGCGAACGACAAGTTCGAGGTGGTCGGCGGCCCGGTGCTGAACCACCGGCTGATCGTGTTCGACAAGAACCATCCGCAGCTTGCCGATGCGCGCATCCGCCAGGCGCTGACCCACGCCATGGACCGCCAGGCCATCGTCGATGCGCTGTGGGGCGGCCGCACCAGCGTGCCGGCCGGCCTGCAGTGGGAATATTACGCCGACATGTTCCACGCCGACTGGAAGGTGCCGGAATATAATCCCGAACTGGCGAAGAAGCTGGTGAAGGAGAGCGGCTACAAGGGCGAGCCGATCCCGTTCCGCGTCACCAACAACTACTACACCAACCAGGTTCAGACGGCGCAGATCCTGACCGAGATGTGGCGTTCCGTGGGTCTCAATGTCGAGATCCAGATGAAGGAAAACTGGCAGCAGATCTTCGACCGCAATGATCCGCGCGCAATCCGCGACTGGTCGAACTCCGCCCCGTTCAGCGATCCGGTCAGCTCCATCGTCAACCAGCATGGCCCGAACGGCCAGCAGCAGCAGGTCGGCGAGTGGAGCAACGAGGAGTTCAACAAGCTCTCGGGCGTGCTGGAAACCTCGACCAACCATGAGGAGCGCCGCAAGGCCTTCCGCCGCATGCTGGAGATCGCCGAGCGCGAGGACCCGGCCTACACCGTCCTGCACCGCAATGTCGTGTTCTACGGCAAGCGCAAGGACATCGAATGGAAGTGGTCGCCGACCTTCGCGATGGACTTCCGGGCGGACAATATCCGCTACAAGAAGTAAGCGTCATGAGTACGCTCGACTTCGTCGGGCCGAATGGCGGCGCGGCGGCGGTGCGGGGGATGACCCCGGCCGCCGTCGCGGCACGCCCGGCCGAAACGACAACAGGCGGCGATCCGCTGGTGCGTATCGCTGGTCTTACCGTCGCCTTCGATGATGGCAAGCGTCATGTGCCGGTGCTGCACGGCATCGATCTGGAAGTGCGGCCAGGCGAAACCATCGGCATCGTCGGCGAATCCGGCTGCGGCAAGTCGGTGACCTGGCTGGCGGTGCTGCGGCTGCTGGGCAAGAAGGCCAGGATCGGCGGCACGGTGTCGCTGGACGGTGCGCCGATCATCGATTTCTCCGACCGTTCGATGGCGCGCATCCGCGGCAAGCGCATCGCCATGATCTTCCAGGACCCGGCTTCCTCGCTCAATCCGGTGCACCGCATCGGCCAGCAGCTGACCGAGGCACTGGCACTGCATCGCGGGCTGACCGGGCAGGCGGCGAAGGCGGAGGCGATCCGGCTGCTCGACCGGGTGCATATTCCGAATCCGGGCCAGCGGCTGAACGCCTATCCGCACGAACTGTCCGGCGGCATGAACCAGCGTGTGATGATCGCGATGGCGCTGGCTGGCGAGCCTGACCTTTTGATCGCCGACGAGCCGACCACCGCGCTGGATGCCACCATCCAGGCGCAAATTCTCGACCTCCTACGCGAAATCCGCCGCGACAGCGGCATGGCGATGGCGTTGATCTCGCACGATCTGGGCGTCATCGCCGATATCTGCGAGCGCGTCATGGTGATGTATGCCGGCCGCGTCGTGGAATCGGCGCCGACGAAACAGCTCTTCGCCAATCCCAGCCATCCCTACACGCGGGGATTGCTGGCGGCGCTGCCCGATCTCGATGCGCCGCAGCGCCGGCTGGAGGCGATCCCCGGCACCGTGCCGGAACCCGGCAAGCTGCCCGGCGGCTGCAGCTTCCGCCCGCGTTGCGTCCATGCCGAGGAAAGCTGCGGCGCTGAAGTGCCGGGCCTCGGTTTCATCGAAAAGACCCACCAGGTCGCCTGCCTGAAGGTGGACAGCCTATGAGCGATCTTCTGACTGTCGAGAACCTGACCCGGCATTTTCCGGTGCGCGTGCCCGGCAAGGGGCTGGGTGGGATGTTCGGCCAGCCGGCCACGTTGAAGGCGGTCGATGGTGTCTCCTTCTCCGTGGAGTCGGGGCGCACGCTGGGCGTGGTCGGCGAATCGGGCTGCGGTAAATCGACCACGGCGAAGCTGGTGCTGGGGCTGTTGCCGCCAACGGCGGGGGCGGTGCGCTTCGAGGGCACGACAGTGCCGGCCCGGCGCAACGCGGATTGGCGGGCGCTGCGCCAGCGCATGCAGATGGTCTATCAGGACCCGCTGGGCGCGCTCGACCGCCGGTTGCCAGTGGTGGCGCAGGTGATGGAGCCGCTGACCGTGTTCAAGATCGGCACCCCGGCCGAACGCCGCGAGAAGGCGCGCGACCTGATGGCCGCCGTCGGGCTGACGCCGCATCTGTTCGAGCGTTTCCCGCATGAATTGTCGGGCGGTCAGCGCCAGCGCGTGGTTCTGGCCCGGGCGCTGATCCTGGAGCCAAGCCTGCTGGTCTGCGACGAGCCGATCTCGGCGCTGGACGTCTCCATCCAGGCGCAGGTCATCAATTTGTTGCTTGATCTGCAGGAGCGTTTCAACGTCGCCTTCCTGTTCATCAGCCACGATCTGAAGGTGGTGCGCCAGGTCAGCCACGAGGTGGCGGTCATGTATCTGGGCCGCATCGTCGAGCAGGGCGATCCCGAGGTGCTGTTCCAGGAACCGGCACATCCCTATACCCAGGCACTGGTTTCGGCGATCCCGTCGCCGTGGCGGCGCGAAGGCTATCAGCGCATCGTGCTGGAAGGCGATCCGCCGAACCCGGTGAACGTGCCGTCCGGCTGCGCCTTTCATCCGCGCTGCCCGCACGCCACCTCCGCCTGCCGGTCGGTGACGCCGCGTCTGGCCGATATCGGCGGCGGGCGCAAGGCGGCCTGCCATCTGCTTTCCCCCATCGGCACGGCATAAGGAGACGGTCCATGCTGCGCTATCTCGCTTCGCGCGGGGCGCGGGCCCTGATCACCATCTTTCTGGTGCTCAGCTTCGCCTTCATTATCCTGCGCCTGTCCGGCGATCCCGCCCTGCTGATCCTGTCGCCCGATGCGCCGCCCGAGGCGCTGGAGGCGTTCCGCCAGGGCTGGGGGCTGGATGCACCCTTATGGAAACAATATCTGGGATATTTCGTGAATATTCTGGAGGGCAATCTCGGCCAGTCGATGCGCGACGGCCGCCCGGCTATTGATCTGGTGCTGGAACGCATCCCGGCGACGCTGGCGATCACCCTGCCGGCCTTCGCGCTGAAGCTGCTGATCGGCATCCCGGCCGGCATCTTCGCGGCGCTGAACCGCAACTCGCTGACAGACCGGCTGGTGATGAGCCTGTCGGTTGCCGGCTACACCGTGCCCAGCTTCGTACTGGGGCTGGTGCTGGTGCTGATCTTCGCGGTCAATCTCGGTTGGCTGCCCAGTGGCGGCTTTACCAGCCCGATGCACGCCATCCTGCCGGCGGTGACGCTGGGCATGGGCGGGGCGGCGGTGCTGGCGCGCTTCACCCGCTCGGCGATGCTGGAGGTGCTGGGCCAGCCCTATATCCGTACAGCCTCCGCCAAGGGGCTGGTGTGGCGGCTGGTGGTTACCGGCCATGCGCTGCCGAACGCGGCGATCCCGACCGTCACCATCGTCGGCTTCATGGTCGGCAGCCTGATCGCCGGCGCGGTGGTGGTGGAGAGCGTGTTCTCCTGGCCCGGCGTGGGGCGGCTGCTGGTCTCCGCCGTTGCCAACCGCGACCTGGCCGTGGTGCAGGCCATCCTGCTGCTGGTCGCGGCCTGCATGGTAACCTCCAACCTGGTCGTCGATGCGCTGTATGGCTGGATCGATCCACGCCTGCGCAGCGGCCGCACCGTGAAGGCGGGGGGCTGATCATGGCCAGCATTGAAACCACGTCACCCGCCGCCGAAGCAGCTCCGGCCGAACGCGGCAAGCTGTCCCGCTTTCTGGAGGCCTACCCGCCGCTGGTCCTGTTCGGCGGCGCCTGGATCGTCGCCATGCTGGTGGTGGCACTGCTGGCGGATTTGCTGACTCCCTATGTGTTCAGCGCGCTTGACCTGAAGGCGCGGCTCGCGCCGCCGGTGTTCATGGGCGGCACCTGGGCGCATCCGCTGGGCACCGACGAGCTGGGCCGCGACGTGCTGTCCCGTCTGATCATATCGATCCGCATCAGTCTGCTGATCGCCTTCGCCAGTACCATCCTGTCCGCCACCATCGGCGTGCTGCTGGGCTTCATCGCGGCGCATTTCCGCGGCTGGGTCGAGCAGGTTGTGCTGACGCTGATCGACTTCCAGGCCTCGATGCCGTTCATGATCATCGCGCTGGCGGTGCTGGCCTTCTTCGGCAACACGCTGACGCTGTTCATCTGCCTGATGGGCTTCTATGGCTGGGAGCGCGCGGCCCGCATCGCCCGTGGCCTGACCATCGCCGCCAACGAGCAGGGCTATGCCGCCGCCGTGCGCGACATCGGCGCGTCGCCCTTGCGCGTCTATGGGCTGCATGTGCTGCCGAACATCGCCAGCACGCTGATCGTCAGCGTCACGCTGACCTTCCCGGAGGTGATCCTGCTGGAATCCGGCCTGTCCTTCCTGGGGCTCGGCGTGCAGCCGCCGATGACCAGCCTGGGTAATATGGTGGGCTATGGCCGGGAATATCTGCAATCCGCCCCCTGGATTCTGCTTGCCCCCAGTGCTGTGATCGTTCTGACGACCTTCTCCATCAGTATGGTCGGCGACTGGCTGCGCGACCGGCTTGATCCCACCCTGCGTTAAATCCGAGGATAAAATGAGCAAGCGCAAGAATGTGCTGTTGATCGTGGTGGACCAGTGGCGCGGCGACACGCTGCCGATGCTGGGCCATCCGGTGGTGAAGACCCCGAACATCGCTTCCCTGGCGGCGGAGGGCGTCACCTTCGCCCGGCACTATACCCAGGCGGTGCCCTGCGGCCCGGCGCGGGCCAGCCTGCTGACCGGCCTGTACATGATGAACCACCGGGCGGTGCAGAACACCATCCCGCTGGATGCGCGCCACAGCAATGTCGCCAAGGAGGCGCGCAAGAAGGGCTATGACCCGGCTATCGTCGGCTACACCACCACAACGCCCGACCCGCGCGAGGTGGCGGCGGAAGACCCGCGCTTCAAGGTGCTGGGCGATCTGATGGATGGCTGGCGGCCGGTCGGCTCCTGGGGGCTGAAGATGGAGGCCTATTTCTCCTGGGTGGCGGCGAACGGCTATAAGCTGCCGGACAATCCCTGGGATATCTGGCTGCCGCAGGATCTGGCGCCGGGCGAGATCGGGGCGACCCGCAAGCCGAGCCGCATTCCGGCGGAGCTGTCGGACACGGTGTGGTTTACCGACCGCGGCCTCGATTATATCCGGGGCGCCAACAACAAGCCCTGGTTCCTGCATCTGGGCTATTGGCGGCCGCATCCGCCCTTCGCGGCACCCGCACCCTATCACGACATGTTCGACCCCGCCGACTGCCCGCCACCGCTGCGCGCCGCCAGTGCCGAGGAGGAGGCGAAGCAGCACCCGATGCTGCGCTTCTATCTGGACTCGGTGAAGCGCAAGAGCTTCTTCGAGAATGGCGAGGGGCTGGGCGCCGACATGGACGAGGGCGAGGTGCGCCAGATGCGCGCCAGCTATTACGGGCTGATGGAGGAGATCGACGTCCATCTCGGCCGCGTGTTCCAGCATCTGAAGGACAGCGGCCAGTGGGATGACACGCTGATCATCCTGACCTGCGACCATGGCGAGCAGCTGGGCGACCATCACCTGCTGGGCAAGCTCGGCTATTTCGACCAGAGCTTCCACATCCCGATGATCGTGCGCGACCCCGATGCCAGCGCCAATGGCACGCGCGGCCAGATCGTGCGCCAATTCACCGAATCGGTCGATCTGATGCCGACCGTGCTGGAATGGATCGGCCAGGAGTGTCCGCGCGCCTGCGATGGCCATTCCCTGCTGCCCTTCCTGCGCGATGGCGGGGCGCCGGATAATTGGCGGCGTGAGGTGCATTATGAGTTCGATTTCCGCAATGTGTTCTATTCCAAGCCGGAGGAACCGCTGGGCCTGACCATGGACCAGTGCGCGCTGGCCGTGGTGCAGGACGAGAGCTGGAAATACGTGCATTTCGCGGCGCTGCCGCCGCTGCTGTTCGACCTGAAAAACGATCCCGGACAGTTCCACAATCTGGCCGAGGATCCGGCGCATGCGGTAACCGTGCGGGATTATGCCCAGCGCATGCTGAACTGGCGGTTGACCCATGCGGAACGCACGCTGACCGGCTATGCGGCGACACCGGAAGGGCTGATGCTGCGGCTGTAGGCATCTCCCGCTCTGGTCGATAGCGACAAGTCCGCTATAACAAGGGCATGAGCGGGACGCCGAAGCAGGAGCATCTGGATCATCTCACCGGGGCGGAGGGGGCCGGCGCACGCCTGGCCGCCCGGATGGAGGTGCTGGCGGCGCTGCTGTGGATTCCCGCGGCGGCGCTGCTGGCAATCGCGATTGACGGCCTGATTTTCAGCGTCGAAATGGCGGATGATCTGCCGTTCTATCTGGCCGGCTTTCTGGCGATCGCCTTGCTGCGCAGCCTGCTGACGCTGCAGGCCGGGCGGCTGGCGACAAGATCGGCACTGGCGGTGCAAGGCCGGCTGCGTGGGGCACTGGCTGCCGCCCTGGCCCGGCAATCGCCATTCGATTCCGGACGCGTGGCCGCCGGGCAGGCTGCCGCGACCCTGACTGATCATGTTGGCGCGCTGGGGCCCTGGCTGACCCGCTACCAGCCGGCGCGGCTGAAGGTGGCGCTGGTGCCGGCCGCCATCGCGCTGGCGGTGCTGCCGGTCTCCTGGGCCGCATCCCTGGCGCTGCTGCTGGCGGGGCCGCTGATCCCGATCTTTATGGCGCTGATCGGTCGACGTGCGCGGATTGCCAGCGAGCGGCAGTTTGCCGAGTTGAACTCGATGAATGCCTATCTGCTGGACCGGCTGCAGGGGGTGACGACGATCCGCCTGCTAGGGGCGGGCGGGCAGGCGCTTGCCCGGCTGGAACAGGCGGCGGAGGCGCTGCGCATCGGCACCATGCGGGTGCTGCGGCTGGCCTTCCTGTCCTCGGCGGTGCTGGAGCTGTTCGCCGCAATTGGTGTGGCGCTGGTGGCGGTCTATGTCGGATTCAGCCTTTTGGGCTATCTGCGGTTCGGTGCTTATGACGCGCCGCTGACACTAGCCGAGGGTCTGTTCATCCTGCTGCTGGCGCCGGATTTCTTCCTGCCGATGCGGGATTTCGCGGCCAGCTATCACGACCGCGCTGCCGCCGAGGCCGCTGGCGAGACGGTAACCGGTATTCTGGAGTCCGGACGTCCTGCCTTGCTGGGCACCGGTGCCGCGTCGGCACCGCTGGACGGTCCGGCCAATATCCGGATTTCCGGGCTGCGGGCGGGGTATGGCGATGCTGCCGTGCTGGAGGGGATGGAGCTGGAGATAGCGCCCGGCGAACGGGTGGCGCTGGTCGGCCCCAGCGGGTCGGGAAAATCGACCCTGCTGGCGCTGATCGCCGGATTGCTGCGCGCCGATGCCGGCACGGTCCAGGTGGCCGGGCAGGCATTGACCGATGCCACCGCCGATGGCTGGCGGGCCAGGCTGGCCTGGGTCGGGCAGCGGCCCTATTTCCTGCATGGCAGCCTGCGCCGCAACCTGACTCTGGACCGGCCCGGACGAACCCGTACCGATATCGAGGACGCACTGCGTCTTGCCTCGGCCGAGGCTGTTGTAGCGCGCTTGCCGCAGGGCGATGCCACCCTGCTGGGCGAGGCCGGGCAGGGTGTATCCGGCGGCGAGGGGCAGCGGCTGGCGGTGGCGCGCGCCGCGCTGCGCGGGGCGGAGATCATCCTGGCTGACGAGCCGACCGCGCATCTGGATGGGGAAACGGCGGCGGCTGTCGCGGACGGGCTGTTCCGGCTGAGTGCCGGCCGCATGCTGATTCTCGCCACCCATGACGAGGCGCTGGCGGCGCGTTGCGACCGGATCGTAAGGCTGCCGCAAGGATGGCGAATGGCATGAAGGCGCTGCTCTCGATCCTGGGACTGTTCTGGCGCGGCCACCCCTGGTGGTTCCTTATGGGGCTGGCGCTCGCCATCCTCAGCCTTGCCGCCGGCATCGGCCTGCTGGCGCTGGCTGGCTGGTTCATTGCGGCGACCGCGCTGGCCGGGGCGGCGGGGCTGGGGCTTGCCTTCAACTTCTTCAGCCCGAGTGCCGGCATCCGCTTCCTGGCGATCCTGCGCACTGCCGGCCGCTATGGCGAGCGGGTGGTGACGCACGAGGCGACGCTGCGCTTCCTGGCGAAATTACGGGTCACCGTCTTCGGCAGCCTGCTGACGCATGATTTCTCCAGCCTCGCGCGGATTCGCGGTGGCGATTTCCTGCAACGCCTGACCGGCGATATCGACCTGCTGGACGCGCTCTATCTGCGCCTCGCCGTGCCGCTGTTGTCGGCATTGACGGTCATCGCCGCGCTGTCCGGCCTGTTGCTGGCCCTGGATATCTGGCTGGCGCTGGGCGTCGGCGCGCTGCTGGCCTTGACCGGCATTCTGCTGCCGGCCCTGCTGGGCTATGCGACGCGCCGCGCCGCACGCCGGCTGACCGTGGGCGAACGCGCCTTGCGCCTGCGGACCGTCGATCTGTCACGCGGCCAGGTGGAACTCGCCATGGCCGGCAGGCTGGCGGCGCAGCGCGACGCTATCGGCAAAGCGCATGGGGTTGCCGAGGCGGCTTCGCTGGCGATCAACCGGCAGGAGACACTGGCCGGGGCCAGCCTGTTCGTCGCCGGGCAGGCGGCACTGGCTTTCGCCCTGTGGCGCGGTGCCGTGCTGCTACGCGACGGTCAGATTGACGGCGCGCTGCTGGCGATGGTCCTGCTGCTGGTGCTGGGCGCGACAGAGGCGCTCACCCTGCTGCGGCGTGGCCTGTTCGAGCTGGGCCGCACCATTCTGGCTGCCCGGCGCATTGTTCCTTATGCCGCTGGCGCACAGCGCTTGCCGGTTACGCCGGGCAGGCTGTTGGGCGGGCCGCTGACGCTGGAGGCGGTGAGCTTCCGCTATGCGCCGGGCCGCCATCCGGTCCTGAACGGGATCACCGACAATATCCAGCCGGGCGAATGCGTCGCGCTGGTCGGCCCCAGCGGGTCGGGCAAATCGACGCTGCTGGGACTGGTCGCCGGGATGCACATGCCAAGCTCTGGCCACATCCTGATTGGCGGGCAGGCGCTGGACTCCATTGCAGAGCCGGATCTGCGCCGGACGGTCGGCTTGCTCGGCCAGCGCACGGAGCTGTTTCGTGACAGCATCGCCGGCAATCTGCGCCTCGCTCGACCGGATGCCGACGAGGCCGCGCTCTGGCAGGCGCTGCGCCGTGCCGGGCTGGAACAGGCGATCCGTCGTCTGCCACGGGGGCTGGAAACGGTGCTGGGCGATGAAGGGATCGGTTTGTCTGGCGGCGAACGGCGGCGGTTGGCGCTCGCCCGGCTGATTCTGATCGACCCGGTTATCTGGCTGCTGGACGAACCGACGGAAGGGCTGGACCGGGCGCTTGCGGCCGCCGTTCTGGACGACATCCTCGCGGCGGCCAAGGGAAAGATCGTGCTGCTGGCGACGCACCGCCCGGAGGAGGCGGCCAAAGCGCATCGCGTCCTGCGCCTTGATATGGCAAGCTGAATATACACGAGCGCGCCGGAAAAAATGTCCCAGGGCAAATCGGTCGCATGGGCTTCCAGCGAGAAGACGCGCATTTTATCTGCGAAGTCGCAAAGATAGGACCGCCATGGAACTCGATATCGTTGCGCTGTCTCGCCTGCAGTTCGCCATGACAGCGATGTACCATTTCCTTTTCGTGCCGCTGACCATCGGCCTGTCCGTCCTGATCGCCATCATGGAGACGGTCTATGTGATGACCGACCGTGTGATCTGGCGGCAGATGACGAAATTCTGGGGCCTGCTGTTCGGCATCAATTTCGCCCTGGGCGTGGCCACCGGCATCACCATGGAGTTCCAGTTCGGCATGAACTGGAGCTATTTCAGCCATTATGTCGGTGATGTGTTCGGCGCGCCGCTGGCCATCGAGGGGCTGATGGCCTTCTTCCTGGAGGCGACCTTTGTCGGGCTGTTCTTCTTCGGCTGGGAGAAGCTGTCCAAGCGCCAGCATCTGATGACCACCTGGCTGGTCGCCATCGGGTCCAACTTTTCCGCGCTGTGGATTCTGATCGCCAATGGCTGGATGCAGAATCCGGTGGGGGCGGCGTTCAATCCCGAGACCATGCGGATGGAGATCGTCAGCTTCTACGAGGTGCTGTTCAACGAGGTGGCGCAGGCGAAGTTCGTGCACACCGTCTCCGCCGGCTATGTCACCGCCTCGATCTTCGTGCTGGGCGTCAGCGCCCTGTATCTGCTGCAGGGGCGGCATGTCGCGCTGGCCAAGCGGTCGATGGCGGTGGCGGCGAGCTTCGGCCTGGCCTCGGCGCTCAGTGTCGTGGTGCTGGGTGACGAGAGCGGTTATGCCGCCACCCAGCATCAGCGCATGAAGCTGGCGGCGATGGAAGGCATGTGGCGGACCGAGCCGGCGCCGGCAGGGTTCACCATTGTCGGCTTTCCGGACCAGGAAGCGCGCGAGACGCATTATGCGATCCATGTGCCCTATGTGCTGGGCCTGATCTCCACGCGGTCGCTCACCCGCGAGGTGCCGGGCATCGAGGAGCTGGTGGTGGAATCCGAACGCCGCGTGCGCAGCGGCATCCTGGCCTATACAGCGCTGAACGATATCCGCAGCAATCCGCCGGGCGAAACGCATCCGGCGGTGGCCGCGCAGTTCGAGGAGAATGGCCGCAATCTCGGCTATGCCTATCTGCTGAAACGCTACATCGACGATCCGGCGGAGGCGACGCCGGAGCAGATCGAAAAGGCGGCCTGGGACACGGTGCCCCGTGTGTTCCCGCTGTTCTGGTCTTTCCGCATCATGGTCGGACTGGGCTTCTTCTTCATCCTGCTGACGGGCGTGTTCTTCTATCTTTCCTCGACGCAGCAGCTCGACAAGCGGCGCTGGTTGCTCTGGGTCGCCGTCTGGTCGATCCCGCTGCCCTGGGTTGCGGCCGAGCTTGGCTGGTTCGTCGCCGAGTATGGCCGCCAGCCCTGGGTGATCGAGGGCATGCTGCCGACCGCCTACGCGGTCTCCTCGCTGGGGATCGGCCAGGTGCTGTTCACGATTGCCGGGTTCGCGCTGTTCTATACGGTGCTGGCGGTGGTCGAGGTGGCGTTGATGGTGAAATACATCCGCAAAGGGCCGCAGCCTGAAGGGCCGCTGGATGCCGAGGGCATGCAGCGCCGGCCCACTACCTCTCCTGTCCCGGCACCGGCGGAGTAACGGTCATGATCCTTTACGAATTCATCGACTACGATACGCTGAAGCTGACCTGGTGGGTGCTGCTGGGCGTGCTGCTGATCGGCTTCGCCGTCACCGACGGTTTCGATATGGGCGTGGGCACGCTGCTGCCCTTCGCCGCCCGCACCGACATGGAGCGGCGGATCGCCATCAACACCATCGCCCCGGTGTGGGAAGGCAACCAGGTCTGGTTCATTCTGGGGGGCGGCGCGATCTTTGCCGCCTGGCCACCGCTCTACGCCGTCAGCTTCTCCGGTTTCTACATCGCCATGTTCCTGATCCTGGCGGCATTGATCCTGCGGCCGGTCGCCTTCAAGTACCGCTCGAAGCGGCAAGATCCGCGCTGGCGCTCGACCTGGGACTGGGCGCTGTTCATCGGCGGCTTCGTACCGGCGCTGGTGTTCGGCGTGGCCGTCGGCAACGTGTTGCAGGGCGTCCCCTTCCGGTTGAGCGACGAGTTGCGGTCCTTCTATGAGGGCGGCTTCTTCGGCCTGCTGAATCCGTTCGCACTGCTGTGCGGGCTGCTCAGCGTGGCGATGCTGCTGATGCATGGCGGCGCCTGGCTGGGGCTGAAGGCCACGGGCATGGTCGCAGTGCGCGCGCGAACTTTCGGCATGCTGGCGGCGATCGCGGTGATCGTGCTGTTCGCGCTGGGCGGTGTGTGGGTCTGGCTCGGCATCGACGGCTACCGCATCCTGTCCGGCATCACGCCGGACATGGCCAGCAACCCGCTGCGCAAGCAGGTAGCGGTGGAGGCCGGCGCCTGGTTCACCAATTACGGCGCGCATCCCTGGATGTTGATTGCCCCGGCGCTGGGCTTCCTGGGCGCGCTGGGTGCATTGCTGGGCCTCGCACGGCAGCGGGAGGTTTCGACCTTCCTGTTCTCCAAGCTCAGCGTGGTCGGGATCATCTCGACGGTTGGCCTGTCGATGTTCCCGTTCATCCTGCCCAGCTCCATCGATCCGCGCTCCAGCCTTACGGTGTGGGATTCCGGCTCCAGCCATTCGACCCTGTTCAACATGCTGGTGGCGACGGTGATCTTCCTGCCGCTGATCCTGGTCTATACGAGCTGGGTGTACAAAGTGCTGTGGGGCAAGGTGACCGCCAAGGATATCGAGGACAGCCAGGACACGGCTTACTGAGGAGAGACTGCGATGTGGTATTTCGCCTGGTTGCTGGGCCTGCCGCTGGCGGCAGCGTTCGCCATCCTGAACGCGATGTGGTTTGAACTGATGGAAGAAGACCGTAAGAAAGAGGGCTCTGATATACCCTGACAGGAAATTCCATAAGAAACGTTCGTAAATAATAATTGCCCTAAATCCTTTTGGTCTTTGGGAGAATTATTAGTTAACTATCCATAAACCTATTTCGGTATTAGGATTCCTGAAAATACCGGGGAGGTTTCATGGAAGGGCTCACCGATGGCTGGATGTTTGTCGAGGACGGTACTGACCGGACGTACTGGCACCCGGACATAGCCCGCTTTCACGATTACTGGCAGGGGATAACGCCACCTGGCCATCTGCCTGGCCGGCAGCATTTCGATCCGCTGGATATCGCGCGCATTATGCCGCGTGTCTGGATGCTGGATGTTGTCCAGCCCGGCCCCCGGTTCCGATACCGCATGGCGGGCACCATGGAGGTCGAGACTCTGGGCATGGATCCGACGGGCCGCTGGCTCGATGAAGTTCACGATGCCTTCCGGACACGCCCCGATATTGCCAGCCGCTATCTGGCAACCGTCGAATCGGGCCGGGCGACCTATCGCTTCGGCCGGGTCGCCTTCGTTCATGACCGCGAGCACCGCTTCGTTCAGAATCTGATACTGCCCTTCGCCAGGGATGGTGCGGCGGTCGATCTGCTGATGATCCTCTCGATCATGTTCCACTCGGACGGTGTCGAGGTGAAATGACCCTCAGCCGGTGCCGGCAGTCGCGATAGCGCGCTGGATGGCCTGACGGTCGAGCCGGCCAGGCAGGGCGATGGCGACCAGCCGCCCTGGTCCCGCGAGTCCGGCGGGCGCGGCAGAGATGCTACAGCGCTGCGCGACGGTCTGGATCGTCCGCAATCTGCCATCCGCGACCGGCACGAAGCCCTTGGCGCGCAGCAACTCCAGCGCCGGGTCGGCAAGGGCGCGTGCCAGGGCCTCCGCATCGACTGGTGCCGTCACCGGAAAGCTGACCGTGTCATAGCCGGCGCTGTGGTGATGGTGCGCATGCTCATATGCGGGCAGGCGCTCCGTCGCGACGCCCAGCACGAGGTCTGCGGGCGGCGCGGCTTTGGTCGCCGTGACGATGCGGGCGCGGGGCGACGCCCCGGCCAGCCATTCCCAGGTTTCGGCAAGATAATCCGAGGAGACGAGATCGGCCTTGTTCAGCAGCACCAGGTCGGCGTCGGCCAGCTGTCGTGCGATGGTATCGCCGAGGTAGCGGTCGGCCGCGCGGGCACGGATCGTCTCGGCATCGGCCAGTACCAGCACGGCGTCCAGCCGGTAGCCCATGAGCAGGGTCAGAGAGCTGGCGATGCCGCCGGGCAGGGCAACGCCGCTGGCCTCGATCAGCAGATGGTCCGGGCGCGGATCGAGGGTCAGCAGGCGCTCCAGCGCTTCGATCAGGTCGCTGCCATAGCTGCAGCACACACAGCCACCGGCGATGGCGATCATGTCCTCGTCGCGGCGCTCGATCAGGTCGGCATCGATCGGCAGATCGCCGAACTCGTTCACCAGCACCGCCAGCCGCCGGCCTTCCGGGTGGCGCAGCAGATGGTTCACCAGCGTCGTCTTGCCGGCGCCCAGATAGCCGCCGATCACGGTAACGGGAAGCGGCGGCACCTCAGATGTCGGACGCGGCGAAGACCCGGCCATCCTGCACCGTGCCCCAGACCCGGACATCCTTCAGCGATTCATGCGCGATTTCCGTGGGATCGTCTTCCAGCACCGCGAAATCCGCGCGCTTTCCGGTCTCGATGGAGCCGACCTCACCATCCAGCTTCAGCGTATAGGCCGCCCCCAGCGTGATGGTACGCAGCGCGTCGGCGACGGAGATGCGTTCCGCCGCACCCAGAACGCGGCCGCTGGCGGTGATCCGGTTCACGGCGGCCCAGGCGGTGAAGAGCGGCCCCAGCGGCGTCACCGGCGCGTCGGAATGGATCGCCAGCGGCACGCCCGTTGCCAGCGCGGTGGCGCAGGCATTCATGCGCTCCGCACGCTCCGGACCGACGGTGATCGCGTAATGCTGGTCGCCCCAGTAGAAATGATGGTTGGGGAACAGGTTGGCACACAGACCCAGCGCCTTCATGCGGCGGAACTGCGCGGCATCGGCCAGCTGGCAATGCTGCAGGGTGAAGCGGTGATCGGGGCCGGGCTGGCGCCGCAGCACGGCCTCCAGCGTGTCCAGCATCAGCTCCGTCGCCTCGTCGCCATTGGTGTGGATATGCGCCAGGATGTCGTTGGCCAGCGCCAGCTCCAGCGCCTCGGCCAGCTGCTCCGGTGTCACGTACCACAACCCGTTCGGCTGGCCATTGTAATAGCCGGGCCAGCGCAGCCGCGCGGAGAATCCCTGGATCGAGCCGTCGGCAAACAGCTTGATGCCGCCCAGCCGCAGCCGGTCGGTGCTTTGGCCTTTCAGCGCCACGGCGTGCTCGATCAGCGCCGCCGGCGTCATGCCGACGAACCGCCGGAAGGAGGCGATTCGGACCGGGAACCGGTCCTCGCCGGTGACGCGGCGCATCATCGCCACCGCCTTGTCCGGCAGCAGATTGGCAAGGTCGGTGGCGGTGGTCACACCCTTGCGCACGCACAGCCGGGCGAACTGCCGCAGGCCGGTCTCGTCGCCGGCCTGTGCCTCGCGGTCGAAGCCGGCATGACGGCCGACCGGCATCATCGCCTCCGGTCCCTTCAATTCGCCGGTGGGCAGACCTTCCGCATCCAGCGGCACGCCCTGATGGTTTATGCCGGTGCGCAGGAAGCCGGCCAGTTCCAGTGCCTTGCTGTTCACGCTTAGGATATGGCCGCTGGCATGCATGACCGCGATGGGGCGCTCGGTCGAGACCTTGTCGAGATCGGCGCGGCCGATGCGGGCGCTGCCGAAATAGATCGGGTCCAGCGCCCAGCCGGTCAGCGGCTTCGCCGGATCGTCGAGCTTCCGCTCGGCCTCGCGCAGCCGGTCCAGCACGGCATCGACACTCGTCAAGCCCGGCCAGATTTTTCCGTCCGGGTCCATGCGGTCGAAATAGCCGCAATAGACCGACTGCCAGAACACGCCCTCGGAGATATGGCTGTGCCCCTCGACCAGCCCCGGCATCAGCACCTTGTCGGCGAACTGCCGGTCGATCCGGTGCTCGCCCCAGCCGGTCAGCTCCTCCAGCCGGCCGGCGCCGAGGATACGCCCGTCGCGCACCGCTACATGGGTCGCCAGCGGCCGGGCCGGGTTCATGGTCAGGATATTGCGCGCCTCGAAAATGGTGATCATCGCCGTCACTCCTGTTCCGGCCCGGCGACGAGGCCGCTATCGAACAGCTTGCCGATCGCGCCTGAGGACAGGCCCAGTACCTCGGCCAGCACGGCCTCGCTATGTTGGCCAAGCGCCGGGGCGGGCACGATGTCGCCATGCGGCGCGGCGCCGAAGGACAGCGGGATATGCGGCGTCAGATAGCGTCCGATGCCAGGCTGCGCCGCCTCGCGGAACAGCGGGTTGGCGGTGGAGCAGCGCACATCCTCCGCAACCAGCTGGCGGAAATCCTGGAACGGCCCCCACAGCACGCCGCTGCCCTCCAAGGCCTGGCGGATATCAGACAGCGTGCGCGCCGCGAACCAGGGCGCCAGCACGGCGGCAATGGCGTCGCGCGCGGCATAGCGCCCGGCCTCGTCGGACAGATCGACGCCCATCGCGGCGGCGACATGTGGCATGCGCTCTTCCGTGCCGGTGGCGCGCAGCAGGCTTTGCCATTGCCGGTCGGAGAAGGCGGCGACCATCACGGCGCGCCCGTCCTTTGTCGCGAAATCCCGGCCGAAGCCGCCATACAGGTGGTTGCCGATGGCCGGGCGCTGCCGGTCGGTCAGCTGCACCTCGGCGATGTAGCCGAGATTGCCGACCGTCGCCAGCATGACATCCGACAGGGCGATGGAGACTTCCTGGCCCTTGCCGGTCGCCTGCCGGTGCTGCACCGCCGCCAGCGTGCCGGTGGCGAGATAGAGGCCGGTCGCGATGTCCCAGACCGGGATGGCGTGGTTGAGGGGGCGGGTGCCGTCGCCGGTGACCATCGGGAAGCCGCTGGCGCAGTTGACCGTGTAATCGACCGCCGCCGAGCCATCGTGATTGCCGGTAAGCTTCAGCATGATCAGATCGTCGCGGCGCTGCTTCAGCGCCTCATAGGACATCCAGCCGCGCGAGGGCAGGTTGGTCATCAGGATGCCACCGCCATCGCCCGGCTGCCCGGCGATGAGGGAGGTCGCCAGTTCCTGCCCCTCGGGGCGGGCGAGGTCGATGCGGATCGAGCGCTTGGCCTTGTTCAGCCCGGCCCAGTAGAGGCTCCTGCCATCGTCGGTCTGCGGCCAGCGATTATAGTCGATGCGCCCGGATTTCGGGCTGATCTGGATGAGATCGGCGCCGAGCTGGGCCAGCGTCATGCCGCCCAGCGGGGCCGCGACATAGGCCGATACCTCGACGACACGCAGATTGTTCAGGACGCCTGGCACTTATCTGTTCCCCCCGTTGCGGATTTTCGTGCGCGGCAAGCATAGCCGGTCGGTATGCCGGCCTGTCCATATCGATTTAACATGCGGTCTTGCACAGGGCGGGCGGCTCGCCCGACAATGCCGCTCCCCGAACGCAACCCAGCGGATAGGAACGATATGACCGAGTCCCGACCGAAGCTCACCATCCTGGAACAGCGCCGCATCGAGGCCGGCATCGTGAAGCCGATCTACGAGACGCTGGAACGCGAGCTGGGCAGGGAAAAGGCGCAGGAGCTGCTGGGCAAGGCGATCCGCCAGGCCGCACTGGACAGCGGCCGCGACTTTGCGGCGGAGGAGAAGGAGGGCACCAGCCTGGAAAGCTTCGCCGTGCTGTTCGAGCGCTGGAAGGGGGGCGGCGCCTATGATTTCGAGTTGCTGGAGCAGAATGCCGAGAATTTCGACTTCAACATCCGCCGCTGCGCCTATGCCGAGATGTATCACGAGATGGGCCTCGGCCCCATCGGTCACCTGCTGTCCTGCCAGCGTGACGGGGCGCTGTGCGAAGGCTATGACCCGAAGATCGAGATGACCCGCACCCAGACCGTGATGCAGGGCGCCAGCCATTGCGATTTCCGATTTCGCTACCGGAAAGAATGACCGTTTGTCAGAAGAACTGATGCGGTCTTTATGAGTTTTTAACCAAATCCGCCCTACCCTGATTCAAAATGGGTGGGAATCGTCTCATGAACATGATCGACCTGCTGGGTCGCATGGGAATCGCATCGAAAATCTTCCTGGTGGTCGGCGTTCAGCTGGCCGCCTCCATTGCTATTGCAGTCATCGCCCTGTCCACGCTGGAGCGTTACAACGCGGTCGTGCGGCAGGCCGAGATTGCGGCTGAGCGGGCGATGCTGGGCGAAAACACCAATGCGCTGATCTATGCTGTCGTCATGGATTCGCGCGGTGTCTACATGTCCGAGGATACTAAATCCGCGACGCAGTTCGCCATCGGCATCCAGGCGCTCGTCACGAAGATCGAAGAAAACATGGCGGCGTGGCGGCATCTGGTGGAACCGCACAGGCGCGCCGATTTCGAGGAGCTGAATGCCGCCGCCGTGGAATTCGTCGCCTTCCGGCGCGAACTGGCGAGGCTGGGCATGCATGTCGATCCGGCATTAAGCCGCGCCATGGGGGATAATTACGATAACCGCAGCAACCGGCAGGCCTTCAACGTGCTGATGGCGCAGGAGGCGCTTTACAATGCCGAACAGGTTGAACAGCTGACGGAATCGGTGAAGGGGCGGTACAATCAGGCCATTGTGCTTATCGCATCGGTTTCCGCCGGTGGCATCGCCTTGTCGATCCTGCTGGCCTATGTGGTTTCCGGCTATGGCATCATCCGGCCCCTGA
The DNA here is from genome assembly GCF_002148795.1 of Oceanibaculum nanhaiense. Lineage (NCBI taxonomy): Bacteria > Pseudomonadati > Pseudomonadota > Alphaproteobacteria > Rhodospirillales > Oceanibaculaceae > Oceanibaculum > Oceanibaculum nanhaiense. Next base: position 53,056 of record NZ_MPOB01000012.1, read on the forward strand.
AGAGGGTGACCGATATCGTGGCAAAGCGCCTGCCCGGCGCAGAACCTCAGGCAATAGAAGAGGTTGCGCGCCGCGACGAGATCGGCGCGATGGCCCGCGCCATCCAGGCCCAGCGCGCGCTCGAACAGGAAATTCTGCACCAGCATGGGGTGGAGCAGTCACTGATCCAGCAGAAGATGGAGGCGGAGGCGGCCAACCAGGCGAAATCCATCTTCCTGTCGCATATGAGCCACGAGCTGCGGACACCGCTGAACGCGATCATCGGCTTTTCGGAGATATTGCGCGCGGAGAGCTTCGGCCCGCTCGGCAACCCGCGCTACAACGAATATGCCTCCTATATTCTGGATTCAGGGACGCATCTGCTGGGCATCATCAACGATGTGCTCGAACTCAGCCGCATGGATCATCGCGATTTCAAGCTGACGACGGAACCGGTCGTCCTGTCCGAGATCATCGGTTTCTGCGCCCGTGCCTTTAGTGGCGGCGCGAACGATGGACGGCTGCAGATCGGCGGCGGTTTCGACATGATCGTCGATGTCGATGCCCGGCTGTTGCGTCAGGTGCTCACCAACATGATTTCCAACGCGCTGAAATATTCGCCGTCCGACCTGCCGGTGACGATCGATTGGGAGATGGCGCCGGATGGCGCCGTGGGGCTGCGCGTCACCGATCTTGGGGAGGGGATTCCGCCGGAAAAGTTGCGCGTGGTCATGCAACCTTTCGTGCAGCTTGAGGATAGCGGCCTGAACAGCCACGGGCTCGGGCTTGGGCTGTCGCTCGCCCAGCGTTTCATGGAGCTGCATGGCGGGTATATCGAACTGCGCAGCACCGTGGGCGAGGGCACCTGCGCCATCGCCTGGCTGCCGGCAGAGCGTGTGGTGCGAAACCAGGCGGCGCAATAGCGGCCTGCTTGGCCAAAAGACAGTTTTTCCGCATCTGCTCTGGCCAGGAAAGGCGCGTCCGTGCGAAAACGGCTTCTCTTCCTTGCCCGCCGCACCAGAGTCAGCCATGTCCGCAAACGCCGATACCCCAGCCGCCCTGTTGCCCGAGAATATCGCCGAGGCGCTCCGGCTGATCCGCCCGTATGTTCGCCACACGCCCGTGCTGCGCGTGGATATGGCGGATTTCGGTGGGGCATCCTACCCTGTCGATCTGAAGCTGGAGAGCCTGCAGCACAGCGGTTCCTTCAAGGCGCGCGGCGCCTTCGCCAGTTTGATGACACAGGATATCCCGGCTGCTGGCGTGGTCGCGGCGTCGGGCGGCAACCATGGCGCCGCCGTCGCCTATGCGGCGATGAAGCGGGGCGTGCCGGCCACAATCTTCGTGCCGGAGATCGCCAGCCCAGCCAAGGCGGAGCGCATCCGCAGCTATGGCGCCAGGCTGGAGATCGGCGGTGAGCGCTATGCCGATGCGCTGGCGGCCAGTGAGTTGTTCGTGAAGGAAAGCGGCGCCCTGCCGATCCATGCCTATGACCAGGTAACGACGCTGCTGGGGCAAGGGACGCTGGGTGCCGAGATCGAGCAGGACCTGCCGCAGCTCGACACCCTGCTGGTCGCGGTCGGCGGCGGCGGGCTGATCGGCGGCATTTCCGCCTGGTATCGCGGCCGGGTGCGGATCGTGGCGGTGGAGCCGGAAGGCGCGCCGACACTGAACAAGGCGCTGGCGGCAGGCCGCCCGGTGGAGGCAGAGGCCGGCAGCATCGCCGCCGATTCGCTGGCGCCGCGCCAGGTGGGCGCGATGATGTTCCCGCTGGCGCGCGATTATGTGGCCCAATCCGTACTCGTCAGCGATGACGATATCCGTAATGCCCAGAAGGCGTTATGGGAGTCTGTTCGTGTTGTGACGGAGCCTGGCGGAGCCGCTGCCTTCGCGGCGCTGCTCGCTGGCCGCTACGTGCCCGAGGCTGGCGAGAAGGTGGCGGTGCTGGTCTGTGGTGCCAACACCAGCGCCGTCAGCTTCAGCTAGAACGCCGCGCTGCCGCCAGCTCTGCGGCCTGCTTCGTCAGCCCGTTGCGGTCGATCTTGTTGGTGCCGGCGAGCGGGATTGCCGGCACGAAGAACACATGACGTGGATGCTGGTAGGCCGGGCCACGCTCGATGGTCCACTGCTTCACCGCCTGTTCCGTCAGGGTCGCGCCCTCGCGCAGGGTAACGAAGGCGACCGGCAGCTTCTGCTTCAGCTCATCGGGGATCGGCACCACCACGGCCTGGCTGATCGAAGGGTGCGATTCCAGCAGGCGTTCGACCTCGGCCGGCCAGATATTCTCGCCGCCGCAGACGAACATGTCGTCGTCGCGCCCGACGAAATAATGGAAGCCGCGTTCGTCGCGCCGCACCACATCGCCGCTGTGATACCAGCCGCCATCGCGCAGGGCCGCCGCCGTCTTCTCTGGCATGTGGCGATAGCCCCGCATGGTCGCAGGGTTGCGCATCTGCAGGATGCCTTCGCCCACGCCCTCGACCACGTTGCCATCGGGGGCGACCAGCCGTGTCTCGCCCTCGGGAATCGGATAGCCCAGCGCCTCGTCCGGCGTGGCGATGCCGTCCGGATGCGGGCCATAGACAGCGGCGCCAGCTTCCGTTGTGCCATAGCCGTTGGTGATGCGGGCATTCGGGAACAGCGCGCGGACTCGGTCTACCAACGCCTTCGAGTAGGGGGAGGAGCCCATGAACAGCCGGGTTACGCCGTCGAATTCCGCCGGACGCGGCTTGTCGCCCAGATGATTCGCAACCATTGCCATCATGGTCGGCACACAGGTCAGCCAGGTTGCCTTGTGGTCGATGATCGCCTTCACATAGCTTTCCGCCGTGAACACCGGCTGCAGGATCACCTGCGCGCGATTCAGGAAGGCGAACTTCAGATTGAACAGCGCGTTCATGTGATACATCGGCGCGGCGACGATCAGCCGATGCTGGCTGTTGTCGCCCTTGCTGACCACCTGCACCATCCAGTGCTGGCCGCGATGGCTGAGCGGCACGCCCTTGGGCCGCCCGGTGGAGCCGGAGGTATAGAGGAGCTGAGCCGGCTCGTCCGGCTCCGGCACGATGGCCTCGAACGGGCCGGGGTCGGGCAGGGCGTCCCACTCCGGGCTGCCGAACAGGATGCAGGGCACCCCGGCGGGGGCGAGATGGGCGCGTTCGGAATCGGCGACGACGAGCCGGGCATCGGCATCCTGCGTGATCAGTGCCACGGTCTCGGCGGCCAGCTTCCAGTTGACCGGCACCACCACGATGCCGGCGCGCATGGCACCGAAATAGAGCGCCACGAATTCCGCCCGGTTCGCCGCCAGCACGGCGATGGAATCGCCGCGTTTCAGGCCCCGTTTCAGCAGGCCGCGGGCCAGCGCGTTGGCCAGTCCGTCCAGTTCTTCCGCACTCCAGGCACGCGGCGGGTCGCCCGCTGCATAATCCCACAGCACAGTACGGCCAGGATCGGCGCCGGGGGACAGGATAGCGCCCAGATTGGGGATGTTGGTCATCGCGGGGCGGCCTTTCAGGGAACGAACACCACCTTGCCGAAGACCTTGCGGTCGATCAGCGCCTGCAGGCCTTCCTTGAAGTTGGCCTCGGTAAGCGGCAGCACCCGGTCGATCACTGGCAGGAGCTTGCCGTCGCGCACCATCGCCATCAGGGCTGTCTGGTCTTCCGGCGTCCAGGCGTTGGAGCCGACGATGGACATCTCGTACGACCAGATGTAGCGGATATCCTCCTTCGGGTCGTAGCCGGCCGTGGCACCGCAGACCAGCATGCGCCCGAAGCGGCACATCACCTTCAGGCTCTTGGCCCAGGTCTCGCCGCCAATATAATTCACCACCACATTCACGCCGCCACCGCCCCAGATGCGTGGCTTGCCGTGACGTTCATGGATGGCGGCGACGAAATCTTCCTTCGAGGTGTCGATGGTCTCGTCGGCGCCGATCTCCTTCAGTTTTTCGCACTTCTCGGCGGAGCTGGCGCAGGCGATCACATAGGCGCCCGCCATCTTGGCAAGCTGCACCGCGCCTGTCCCCACACCGCCGGTTGCTCCGAGCACCAGCACCTTCTCGCCTTCCTTCACCTGGCCGCGCACCATCATCATGCGCCGCGCCGTGCCATAGGCGATGGGCAGCGAGGCCGCCTGCTCATAGCTGACGCCTTCGGGAATCGGCAGCAGGAACTTGGCATCGACGGCGATATAGTCGCAGGCACCGCCGCGCAGCGTCTCGCCCATCTGGCCGATGCCAGGCTGGAAGGGCACGACCTGCACCCGGTCGCCCGGCCTGAACTTACCGGCCGGCACATTGGTGCCGACATCGACGATCTCGCCGGCGATGTCGCCGCCAGGGATCATCGGGAAGGGCGTCTTCAGACCGGGAATGCCATTCAGGATCATCGGGTCGAAGCCATTCAGCGCGACCGCCTTGACCTTCAGCAGGCATTCGTCAGGGCCGGCGGTCGGCGTCGGAAACTCACCATGGCTGATCTGTTCGAGTCCGCCATGGGCGCTGTAGAGAATGGCTTTCACGTTTTTCTTCCTTGTTATCGCGTGTTCAGGATTTGCCGGTGGGCTTGCCAGTGGGCTTATAGGCGTAGCGGAAGTCGCAATGGCTGGCGCCCTGCATCAGGGTCTGCGTCCGCTCGAACCTGATGTCGGGGTCGTAGCCCTCGCAAAAGGTGCCGTCGCGCTGGCAGGAGAGCAGGTGGCCGATATCACCCAGCCCCATCTCCCGGTACATCTCGGCATAGCGGCAGCGCACCACGTTGAATTCGAAGCGTTCGGCATCGGCATGCTGCACCTCGACCGTGAGCGCATCTTCGGCGGTCCACAGATCGAACAGCTGGATGAAGCTCTCCAGGCTGGTGCCCTCGGGCTCGCTGGCGGCGAACTGTTGCGCCTGGGCGATGGAGGCGCGGCGCACCGATTCGCCGATCAGGGTCTGCGCCTCGGCCAGGCCATGCCGTTCCTTCGCGGTCTCATAGACCTGCTTCAGGATTTCCGCCTCGATCCGCCGGCGCTGGATGATCGGCAGGTTCTGCGACATGGATCAGCTCTTCAGCTTGGTGCGGAAAAGCCGGCCGAAGCCGGGGATATCGTCCTCGATGCCGGCCAGCCGCAGCATGTGCCAGGCCAGCGCGTGGTTGGAGGAGGTGACCGGCTTGCCGATCAGCGCCTCGGCTTCCTCGGCGATCTTGGCGACCCGCAGCGAGGTGCAGGAAACGAACACACCGTCGCAGTCCGGCAGGGAGCCGATCTTCACGATGGCATCGCGGATCGCGTCCGGCGTCATGCGCGCCACCACATCGTCATCGGCCTCGTTGAAGCTGCCCATTACCGGGATGTTCAGGCCGCGCTCGATCAGGCTGTTACGCAGCCGCTCATTGATTTCCTTCAGATAGGGGGTCAGCAGCGCCACACGCTGCACGCCCATCGAGGAAATGGCGGCCCGTGCGGCGGTCACAGGATCGGTCACCTTCACGCCCGGCTTTACGCTGTGAATCAGTTCCGCGACCGTATCTTCGCCGATCACCAGCGCGCCGGAGGTGCAGGCGAAGGCGATAACCTGGAAATCCGTCATGAAAGGCAGCAGTTTTGCCGCCGGCGGGATTTCCGCCTTCATTTTCATCAGGGTTTCCGGCGTGATCATCACGTCGTTATGGAGCCGCGTCGCATAGAGCGCCACGCCGTCGCGCGGCCAGATCGCCCGGAATTCGTCCTCGATGGTCTGGTCGGTTTCCAGAACCAGCAGGCCGATGGCGGCCCGTGCGCCGATCCCGGAATCGGTGGTAAAAGGGAGATGCTCCAAATTGATCAGTGTACCGCCTGATGTCGCATCAATTGCCGAATCCTTGTGCATCGTTACGTGATTCATGAAACCTGCCCTTTTTTCGCGCGTTTTGTGTTTGACGCAAAAGTGTATCCACTCCACGATACAGTTGAGGTGGGGCTCATACAAGGCCGAATGGTCGGGCCGGATGGCTGGAATCTCCCGCCCAACAGAGGAGTGCATCACGATGACAAGCCGTAGAAATTTCCTGAAGAATGTCGGGTCCGGTGCCGCTGTCGCAGGTGCGGCCGGTGCTGGCGTCATTGCCGCGCCGTCGGTCGCCAAGGCGCAGCAGACCTATAAATTCCGCCTGAATCACTTTTCCGGCGAAACCTCATTGTTCTATACACTGACGATTCTTCCCTTCGTCGAGCGCGTCAAGAAGCTCAGCGGCGGCCGGATCGAATTTCAGCCGTTTCCGGGGGGCGTGCTGTCGCCGCCGCTGGAAGCCTACAAGGCTGTTGAGGACGGTATTGCCGATGCCGGCCAGTTGACGCCGCTCTACATCGTCAACCGTGATCCGGTGAACACCTTCTATGGCGGCCATGTCGGCGGCATGCCGCCCGAGATGATGATGCACTGGCTGTACAAGGCCGGCGGCCAGGAGCTGCTGGCCGAACATCGCCGGGCGACGATGAAGCTGCATTCGATTCCGCTCAGCATCGGGCCGAACGAGATCTGGCACTCGCATGTGCCGATCCGGACCTCGGCCGACCTGAAGGGCCTGAAGTTCCGCACCGCCGGTGCCTGGGCGCAGATCCTGAACGAGTATTTCGGCGGTGCCGCGACCACGGTCGCCGGCAGCGAGATCTACACGATGCTGGAGCGCAAGGGCGTGGACGCGATCGAGTGGTCGAGCCCGGCCGAGAACATCAAGATGGGCTTCCAGAACGCCGCCCCCTACATCATCATGCCGGGGCCGCACACCAACTGCTTCATGTTCGAGCTGATCATGCCGGTGGCCAAGTGGGATGCACTGCCCGACGATGTGAAGTACATGATCGAGACGGCCGCCCTCGCATCGACGCCTGAAACCCTCTTTGCCTGGACCATCGAGGATCTGAAGGCGATGAAGGAGATGCGCAAGAGCAAGGCCGAGATCATCACGCCGGATCCGTCGCTGGCGGTCGATCTGCGCGAGGCTGGCCGTAAGTGGGCCTACAAGAAAGCCGAGGAGCAGACAGCCAAGGGTGATCCGTGGATGAAGAAGGTCACGGATTCCTATTACGGCTTCTACGACGACTGGGCAGAAAACGCCGTCTATCGGGCGGTTGACTGACGAAAGGCGGGCGGCGTGCCGGTTCCGGTTCGCCGCCCCTTCCTTATCCGGTGTTGTTTAGCTTTTTAAGCTCGCCGTTTCTTTTGGTTCGTTTTTTCTGGCCGTTTTTCTGGATAGTTCATGACTCGATTGATCGGGCGGATCTCCGGCGTGTGCGCCGCCGCGGCCGTTCTGGCCTCCTTCGGACTGGTTGTCGTCACCATGGTCGAGGTGACGTCGCGCTATGCGTTTCACGCGCCGACCATCTGGGCGTTCGACATCTCCTACATGCTGAACGGGGCGATCTTCGTCCTGGCGATGGCCATGACTTTGCGGCTGAACCAGCATGTCTCCATCGATGTGTTCTCCAAGGCGATGCCCGAGCGCTGGTTTCGGGTGATCGAAATCGCCGTCTTCCTGTGTCTCATCCTGCCGGCCATCAGCCTGGTGACCTATGCCGCCTGGGGGGAGTTCTGGAAGGCCTGGGTCAGCGGGGAGGTTGAGACGGTCAGCCCATGGCAGCCGAAGATATGGCCGTTCCGGCTGATGCTGGCCATCGGGCTGTCGGCCCTGTGGCTCCAGGTCCTGGCGCGGGTTGTCGCGCCGGCCGAACAATCGACGCAGCACTGAGAGGAACGGGATAATGTCTGCCCTGCCACTCGCGGCCTGGATGTTTCCGGCTGCAATGACGCTGATTTTCCTGGGTATGCCCGTTTCGCTGAGCCTGATCGTCATCGCCGTCGGGTTTTCCATCCCGTTCTTCGGCATTGATCTTGCCGGCCTGCAGCTCTATCGCTTCGTCGGCAGCGTGGCGAACAATTATGCGCTGGCCGCCGTGCCGCTGTTCATCTTCATGGGCGCGGTGCTGGAGAATTCCGGGATCGGCCGCCGCGTCTTCGAGGTGATGAAGCTGTGGCTCGGCCGCTTGCCGGGCGGGCTGGCGCTGGCCGCCATGAGCATGTGCGCGATCTTCGCTGCCGGTACCGGCATCGTCGGCGCGGTGGAGGTGATGGTCGGCCTGCTGGCGATTCCGGCCATGGTCGCCAACAAATACGAAAAATCGCTGATTTCAGGCACAATCTGCGCCGGCGGCTCGCTGGGCACCATAATCCCGCCCTCCATTGTCGTCATCATCTACGCCTCGGTGGCGCAGATTCCAGTGGGCGATGTGCTGGCGGCCGTGATCATCCCGAGCGGCATCATGGTGGCGCTGTTCATCGGCTGGATTCTGCTCTACTGCACGATCCGTCCGCAGGCGGCGCCGCGCATCGATCCCAGCGAATTCGACATGCCGCTATCCGAGAAGCTGAAACTGACGCTGGTGGCGCTCATCCCGCCGCTGCTGCTGATCGTCGCCGTCGTCGGCTCGATTCTGGCCGGCATCGCGGCGGTGACCGAGGCTGCCGGTGTCGGTGCGGCGGGCGCCGTGCTGCTGAACATCATCTATCGCGACTTCACCTGGAAGGGGCTTTGGGGGGCCGCTTACAAGACGGTGGTGATCACCTCGATGATCCTGTTGATCGTGGTCGGCGGCACCATGTTCACCAGCGTCTTCCGCCTGCAGGGCGGCGGCACCCTCGTGACCGACCTGGTGCACGCGCTGGATCTCGGTCCGACCGGCCTGCTGTTCCTGTTCCTCGGTATCGTCTTCCTGATGGGCGCGCTACTGGATTGGGTGTCGGTGGTGCTGATCTGCATTCCGCTGTTCATGCCGTTCCTGGCGCCGGCCGGAATCGATCCGCTGTGGTTCGCGATCCTGGTCATCATCATGATCCAGACCTCCTACGTCACGCCGCCGATGGCGCCATCGATCTTCTATCTGCGCGGTATAGCCCCGCCGGATTTCCGGACGCTGGAAATGTACAAGGGCGTGGTTCCCTTCGTTGCCTGCCAGCTGTTGACCGGTGCCGTGGTCTATTTCTGGCCGGCACTGGCGCTGTGGTTGCCGGTGGTGCTGCGCTGAGATGAGGGAAGCGAAGGCGCGGTTCAGGCGGAGGGGGCGAGGAAGATGCGGGCGACAACCTCCTTGGTGACGAGGATCGCGTGAGCCGAGCTCAGGGTGACATGCTGTTCCAGCACCCGCGCGCCGGCTTCCGGTTCGCGCCGGCGCAGATGCCCGATAACGCGGGCGTGCTGATCGAACGTCTCCTGCCGTCGCGGCTGGGTCTCCATGTCGGTGCGCCGGAAGAACCGGATGCGGGCGTTGATCCGCTCCAGGGCGTCGATCATTTCGGGGTTCTTGGACAGCCGGGCGACCGCCATGTGAAACGCCTCGTCGGCTTCGGCCATCCGCGTCTGGGAAAAGCCGGTCGCCGGGTCCGTCGCACTCTCCCACGGACGCACCGCTTCCTCGATCTCCAGATCGGTCGCGCGCGCGCAGGCCAGCCGGTAGGCGGCGCATTCGATGGCGGCACGCAGCTCGTACAGCTGACGCACCGTATCGGCGGACAATTCGCGCGCGTAAAAGCCCTTGTTCGGCACGAAACTCATGAAGCCGTCGCGCACCAGCCGGTTCAATGCCTCGCGCACCGGCGTGCGGCTGACGCCCAGCCTTTCGGCGAGCTCGACCTCGTTCACCTTCTGGCCGGGGCGGAACCGGTACTCGACGGCCAGTTCCTTGATCTCCTGATAGACGCGATTGACGCTGTCGGCCGCCCGGATGCTCTTCAGGCGTGTGGGAGAAAACGCCGGATTGCTCTCGATCCGGTTATTCATTGCGGTTCCTCCAATTTGCAGGCGCTCCCTATAGACCGTCCATCGCACACGTTCAATAATGCTTCGATGGATACACTTGTGTCGACAAAACTGTCTCGACTTGGGCAATTTAAAGTGGTGTCCAGGACGAAAAGAACAATCTTCGACCGAACGGCAAAAGAGAAGGCGAGGGAAAACCTATGCGGATAGCGGTTCTGGGGGCAGGCGTCATCGGCGTCTCCACGGCTTATGAGCTGATGAAGGACGGGCATGAGGTGACGGTGATCGACCGGCTGGCGGAGCCGGCCTCGGAGACCAGCTTCGCCAATGCCGGTCTGTTCTCGCCCGGCCATGCCTATACCTGGGCCTCGCCCAAGGCGCCGAAGATCCTGCTGAAATCGCTGTTCCAGGAGGGCCAGGCGCTGCGCTTCAAACCCAGCCTGGACCCGCAGCTCTGGCTCTGGTCCCTGCGGTTCCTGCAGAATTGCACGGCGGAGAAGACCCGCATCAATACCAAGCGCAAGGTGCGGCTGTGCATGTACTCGCAAGAGCAGTTACACCGTATCGCTTCCGAAACGAAGATCGAGTATCACGGCGTGACCGGCGGTCTGCTCTATCTCTATCGCACGCCGGAAAGCTACGCGCGCGGCAGCGCCAATACCCGCATCCTCAGCGAGGAGGGGCTGGAGCTGCGCGCCATCACCCCGGACGAGGCGGCGAAAATCGATCCGGCGCTGGAGCCGGTGAAGCACAAATTCGCCGGTGCCATCTATTGCCCGTCGGACGAGAGCGGCGATGCCCGCGTGTTCACCCAGAACCTTGCGAAATATTGCGAGGGGCAGGGCGTGAAGTTCGTCTTCGATTGCGAGATTCAGGGCTTCGAACTGGCGGGCGACAAGGTCGCCGCCATACGCACCTCGACCGGCCGTATCGAGGCGGATGGTTTCGTGTTTAGCCTCGGCGTATTCGGTCCGCGCCTCTCGAAGCAGCTCGGCGTGCGCCTGCCGATCTATCCGATCAAGGGGTATTCGGTGACGATGCCGATCGAGGGCCGCAACAACCCGCCGACCGTCGGCGGTGTGGACGAGGACAACCTCGTCGCCTATGCGCGGTTTGGTGACCGCATGCGGGTGACCGCGACGGCGGAATTCGCCGGCTATGACAAGAGCCACCAGCCGTCCGACTACACGCATATGTTGAAGGCGGTGCAGGATATCTATCCCGATGGGGCGGATTATTCGAAGCCGTTCTATTGGGCCGGCCTGCGTCCGATGACGCCGGAAGGCACGCCGATCTTCGGCGCCGGGCGCTATCGGAACATGTGGTTCAATACCGGCCACGGCCATATCGGCTGGACCATGGCGCCGGGCTCGGCGCGGGTGACCGCCGACCTGATCGCCGGCAAGGTGCCGGCTCTGGATTTGACCGGTATGAGGGTGATGCAGTGATGAATGAAACCGACATCCAGGCGATTTTCGATTCCTCGCCCTTCATCGCCTTCCTGGGGCTGAAGCTGGTGAAGCTGGATACCGCCACACAGGAGCTGACGGTGCGTGCACCGATGCGGCCGGAAATGGCGCGCGAGGCGGGCACCGGCCAGTGGCATGGCGGGCCGATCGCCGCGGTCATCGACACGGTGGGCGATTTCGCGCTGGCCTATCTGGTCGGCAAGCCGCTGCCGACGGTGAATTTCCGCGTGGATTACCTGCGCCCAGCCATCGACACCGACCTGGTCGCCGTCGCCAAGGTGCGCCGCAACGGCAAGAGCGTCGGCATCGCCGATGTCGATGTGTTCAACGAGGCCGGCGTGCTGCTGGCCATCGGCCGGGCGACCTACTCGACGCTGTGAGGCAATCATTACATCGTCACCCTCGGGCTTGACCCGAGGGTCCAGAGCGGCGGGGCCGTTCGCTGGATGGTCGGATCAAGTCCGACCATGACGAAGAATAAAAGCTACTCTCCCGCCGCCTTGTTCAGGATTTCCTCGGGCGTGGAAGAGACCACCTCGACATATTTCGGGACGAACTTGCCGCCTTCGATGAACTTGATGAATTCCGGCTTGATCTCTTCCGCCAGGATCTTGCGGATCGCCGCATGTTCCTTGATGTCCGACCATTCGGCGATGAGGAAGAAGCGCAACGGGTCCTCGGTGTCGCGGCACAGCACGCCGTCCTTCACCTGGGCCCAGCTCTTGTGCATCGGATTGCCGTCTGAATAGTCGAATTCCTCGAACAGCCGGATGAAGTCGGCCTCGGTGCCCGGCTTGATGCGGAAGTCGTAGATGTGAAGGAAATTGCCCTTCGTCGCCAAGGGTTCCTGGGCCATGCTGAAGCCTCCTGTGTGTCCGTGTTTCGGTCTGAATAGGAAGGTACACTGAATATATTTCCGCCGTAAAGCCTGGGGCCAAGCTGTGGCTTGATAGGGCTGAAAATAGGCGGCATACTGATCTTATTGCCACGGCAGGACGGGCTTGAAGATATGGGCTGGCTGCGCGCAGCGTCTTTTCGCGATCTGAAAGAGGGTGGTGTCATCGGTGTCGATGTCGCCGGCAAGCCGGTGGCGCTCTATCTGCTCAATGGCACGATTTACGCCACCCACAATATCTGTACCCATCAGTTCGCCTTCCTGTCGGAGGGCTATGTCGAGGATGGTTGCATCGAATGCCCGCTGCATCAGGGGCAGTTCGACATCCGCACCGGCGAAGCACAATGCGCCCCGGTCACCGGACGGCTCGCCACCTACCGGGTTAAGCGCGAGGGCGACGATATCTTCGTCGATCTGGAGGCGCCCGCCGCTGAGGTTGAGGCGCCGAAGGCGGCACTGGCGCAGGATAATCGGAGTTTCGTTATCATCGGCGGCGGCCAGGCTGGCTGCCGCGCGGCGCAGCATCTGCGCGGCGAGGGCTTCAATGGCGGCATCGTGATGATTGCGGAGGAGGCGCATCGCCCCTACGAACGGCCGCCTTTGTCCAAGGACGTCCTGCTGGGCAAGGCCGGCGCCGAGGATTGTGCCGTGCTGAAGCCGGCCGAGTTCGACGCGCTGGATATCGATCTGCGTACCGGTACCCGCGCCACGGCCATCGACCGCAAGGCGAAGTCGGTAACGCTGTCCACCGGTGAGACACTGTCCTATGACCGGCTGCTGATCGCCACCGGCGCCCGGGCGCGGAAGCTACCGGACGGCCCAACAGGGGAACGGGGCGAGGGCGTGCTCTATCTGCGCACGCTGGAGGATGCCCAGACCATCGGCGCGGCGCTGGCAAAGGCGCGCAGCCTGGCGCTGATCGGCGGCGGCTTCATTGGGCTGGAGATCGCCTCGGTGGCGCGCGAGAAGGGGCTGGACGTCACGGTGATCGAGCGCGAGCCGGCGTTGATGTCGCGCATTCTGCCGCCGGCGCTGGGCCAGGCTTTTCAGACGCTCGCCGAATCGAAGGGTGTCACCTTCCGGCTGGGCACACAGATCGAGTCGATCCGGCGCACCGGCGAGGGAACGACACTGGCCTTTGCTGATGGCGGCGACCTGACCGCCGATCTGGTGGTGGCCGGCATCGGCGCCATCGCGAATACCGAACTGGCGGAGCAGGCCGGCCTGTCCGTGTTGGCTGGCGGCATCGTCATCGACGTGGCCTGCCGCACCTCGGATGCGGATATCTTCGCGGCAGGCGATTGCGCGCTCTATCCGGAAGCGGTTGCCGGTGCGCGTATCCGGCTGGAAAGCTGGGCCAATGCGGAAGCGCAGGGCCGCGCCGCTGCGCTCGCCATGCTGGGCAAGCCGGTGGAAGCCGGCGAGCAGCCCTGGTTCTGGACCGAACAATTCGGCCTCAACATCCAGATGGCCGGCATTCCGCATGCCGGCGACCGGGTGGCGGTGCAGGGCGAGATCGGCCAGCCGGAATCGGTCTATCTGACAGAGCGCGACGGCGTTATCGCCAGCGCCATCATCTTTGGCGATGCGGAGACGTTCCGCATTGCCCGCCGCCGGTTCGCAACCGGCGCGGACCTCAGCGCCGGCCTGACGGGTCTGCGCTGGCTCGACGAGCAGAAGGAGAGTTCCATGGGGTATGAGCGCAGCCTGGAGAGCGTGCCGGAAGCGGCGTCAAATCCGGCAAAGCACTATGTCTGGCCGGCCGAAGGTCTGAGCCGCGTGCCCGACTGGGTCTATACCGACGATCATATTTACGGCCTGGAGGTCGAGAAGATCTTCAAGGGCCGCACCTGGAACTATGTCGGGCTGGAAGCGGAAATCCCCAATCCGGGCGATTTCACGCGTTCCTTCGTCGGCCCGGTCCCGGTGGTGGTGTCGCGCGACGAGGATGGCGGCATCAATGTCTTCGAGAATCGCTGCTCGCACCGCGCCGCCGAGTTCTGCCGGGAGCTGCGCGGCAATGTGAAGGAATTCGTCTGCCCGTACCATCAATGGTCCTACGACCTGAAAGGCAACCTGGCGGGCATCCCGTTCCGCCGCGGCGTCGATGGCAAGGGCGGCATGCCGGCGGATTTCGATCCGGCCGATCACCATCCGCGCCATCTCAGCGTCACCACGCGCGGCGGTGTGATCTTCGCCTCCTATGCCGACGATATGGAGCCGTTCGACGCCTATCTCGGCCCGGAGATGACGCGCGAATTCGACGCCACCTTCGACGGCCGCAAGCTGGTCGTGCTGGGCTATTACCGCAACACGCTGCCGGGCAACTGGAAGCTCTATCACGAGAATCTGAAGGACCCGTACCACGCCACCCTGCTGCACACTTTCCTGGTCACTTTCGGGCTGCTGGTCGCCGGCAACAAGTCGCAGATGCTGTGCGACGAGAGCGGCCGTCATGGCGCCATGTGCTCGGCCAAATCCGACGGCAAGAATGTGAGCGCCGACGCCAAGAAGGAGATGCGCGCCTACAAGGAAGGCATGGTGCTGGAAGAGCCGCGCTTCATGGATTTCAAGCCGGAATTCGACTCGCCCTGGTCGGTCACCATGTCCACCATCTGGCCGAACCTGATCGTGCAGCGCGAGATGAACACGCTGGGCGTGCGCCATATCGTGCCGGAAGGGCCGAACCAGTTCACCATGATCTGGACCATGTTCGGCTTCGAGGGCGATGATGAGGAAATGACCCGCCACCGGCTGCGTCAGGGCAATCTGATGGGGCCCGCCGGTTTCCTTGGGCTGGAAGACAATGAGGCGATCAAGTTCGTGCAGGATGGCATGAAGAACGTGCCGGACGGCGAGCATCTGGTGGCGCTCGATCCCGGCACGGCGACCGGCACCGCCGACACGCTGATTTCGGAATCCGCGATCCGTGCCATGTACAAGCACTGGCGCGGCGTGATCGGGGTTTAAGGAGACGGACATGACCATTACCTCCCTGAAGACCCCGAGCAAGAACGACGAGATGCTCGACCGGCTGCTGCTGCGCCAGGAGATCGAGGAGTTCAACGCCGCCTATGCCGAGGCACTGGACAATGGCCCGCTGTCGGACTGGCCGGATTTCTTCGCCGAGGAGGCGCTATACGTCATCACCGCGCGGGAGAATTTCGCCAGCAACCTGCCGGTCGGGCTGGTCTATTGCGAGGGCAAGGGCATGCTGCGCGACCGGATCTTCGCCATCGAGAACACGGCGATGTTCGCGCCCCGCTATATGCGCCACTTCATCACCAACTGCCGGGTGGTCGAGAGCCACGCGAATGGCGAGATCGTCGCCACCTCGAACTACATCCTGTTGCAAACGCTGTTTGACCGGCCGGAACCGACACTGCATCAGATCGGCACCTACTATGACGTGTTCGTGCGGGTCGATGGCGCGCTGAAGCTGAAGGAACGCCGCGCGGTTTACGACAATCTGCTGATCGACAATTCGGTGGTTTATCCGGTGTAGTCGGCTAATTTTTCCATCGTCACCCTCGGGCTCGACCCGAGGGTCCATCAGTCTGTGCTGCTCGCTCGATCAATGGATGGTCGGATCAAGTCCGACCATGACGAAAGAGAAAGAATAACTGCGTTCCAAACTTTAGCGGATCAGCTCGGCCGGAAAATCGTGCGGCCCAGATGGTTGTTGCCGTCCACCAGCCGCATCAGCATGGTGACGAAGGCGTTGCGTTCCTCGGGGCGCAGCGGCTCCATCAGCTTGATCTGGGCGCGCTGCATCGCCTCGTACATTTCCGCCGTGACCTTCTCGCCTTGCGCTGTCAGGCACCACAGCACCATGCGGCGGTCGGTCTTGCTGCGCTGGCGCTCGACGAGGCCGCGCTTGGCCAGGCGGTTCAGCACATCGGCGACATTGGTGCGGTCGATGCCGAGTTCGCGGCCCAGCGAGTTCTGGTCCATGTCGGGATTCTGCGCGAGCGTAGTCAGCAGGCCGTACTGCACCGGCGTGATGTCGAAGGCGGCGCATTCCTCGAAGAACAGCGCGTAATGGATCTGATGCAGCCGGCGCACGAGATAGCCCGGCCGCGCCCATAGCGGCATGCGCGACATGATCAGGCTGTCCTCGTTGGCTTCCGCCGGGGTGCCGTCGGTCGTCAGTTTCTTTTCCACCGCCATGCGGCTACTCCTGATAGGCGGCATTCCTTTGGATTTTCGGATGCCGATTTATTTGCCTGATATCGATT
Source organism: Oceanibaculum nanhaiense (assembly GCF_002148795.1). Lineage (NCBI taxonomy): Bacteria > Pseudomonadati > Pseudomonadota > Alphaproteobacteria > Rhodospirillales > Oceanibaculaceae > Oceanibaculum > Oceanibaculum nanhaiense. The sequence goes on from NZ_MPOB01000012.1 coordinate 69,413, forward strand.
CCTACTGCCGATAATGCGGCGTTATCCTTGATTTGGCTATTATAAAAGCCGGCTGCGACAGGGTGCCGCTCGATTGACAGCCTCCCCAATAAAAGTCAGCATACCTGCATAATTATAACGCTGAGGCGGATGACAGGATGGCGGCTTCGACAGTTGAGGGGACAGTTGAGGGTGAGGGCATCGGCGCGCGTGTCCGGCGCAAGGAGGATGCCCGCCATCTGATGGGGCGCGGGCGCTTCGTCGGCGACATCCAGATGCCCGGCATGCTGGAGGTTGCCTTCCTGCGCAGCCCGGTGGCGCATGCCCATATCCGCAGCCTCGCCAAGCCGCAGGGGCGGGAGGATCAGGTGTTCTTCTGGTCCGATATGGCGGCGGCGGTCACCCCGATCATCACCCGGTCCAGCCTGCCGGGCTACAAACTGTCCTCCTATTATCCGCTGGCGCATGAGAAGGTGCGCTATGTCGGTGAGGGCATCGCGCTGTGCGTCGCCCCCAGCCGGGCCGAGGCGGAGGACCTGGCGGAGCTGGTCGCCGTCGATTTCGACGAACTGCCGGCGGTTACCGAAAGCGAGCAGGGCAAGGCGAAGGACGCCCCGCTGGTGCATGAGGAATGGGGCGACAATCTCTGCCTTGTCACCGATTTCGACAGCGGCATCGAGGAGGTGGCGAAGACCGCGCCGGTGAAGGTGGTGCGGGAATACAGGACCGCCCGGCAATGCATGCATCCGATGGAGGGCAAGGGCCTCGTCGCCTACTGGGATTTCCAGGCCGACCAGCTGGTTGTCATCACCTCGACCCAGGTGCCGCATCTGATCCGCACCGGCCTGTCGGAGTGCCTGGGCCTCGACCAGTCGCGCGTCCGCGTCAGCCCACCCGATGTCGGTGGCGGCTTCGGCTATAAATGCCTGCTGCAGCCGGAGGAGGTGGCGGTCGCCTGGCTCGCCATGACGCATAAAGGTGCTTATCGCTGGGTCGAGGACCGGCGCGAGCATCTGACGGCCGGGGCCAATGCCCGCCAGCATCACTACAAGGTCACCGCCTATGCCGACGAGCGTGGCCGGCTGCTGGGGCTGGATGCGGAGATCAATGTCGATATCGGCGCCTATTCAGTCTGGCCGTTTTCGGCCTGTCTGGAGGCGGCGCAGGCCGGCGGCAATCTGCCCGGCCCCTATGATTTCCGGGCCTATCGGGCGCGGACATATTCGGTGGCGACCAACAAGCCGCCCTTCGCGCCCTATCGCGGCGTGGCGCGGCCCGGCGTGTGCTTTGCCATCGAGCTGACCATCGACGCGATTGCCCGCGCCGTGGGCCGCGACCCGGCGGATGTGCGGGCCGAAAATCTGGTGCAGGCGGCGCAGATGCCCTACACCAACGTGACCAACAAGCATTACGATTCCGGCGATTATCCCGGCAGCCTGGCCAAGGCGCGGGAGATGATCGGCCTGGCCGCGATCCGCGAACGCCAGAAGGGTCGCGAGCCGGATGGCAGGCGCATCGGCGTCGGCTTCTCCACCTATACCGAGCAGTCGGCGCACGGTACCAAGGTGTTCGCCGCCTGGGGCCTGCCGCTGGTCCCGGGTTTCGAGCAGGCGACGGTGAAGCTGCTGGCCGATGGCACGCTGGAAGTGCGCGCCGGCATCCACACCATCGGCCAGGGGCTGGAAACCACGCTGGCGCAGGTCGCCAATCAGGCGCTGGGCATCCCGCTGAAGGATATCGCGGTGAAGCTGGGCGACACCGCCAGCACGCCCTATTCGACAGGCGCCTATGCCTCGCGCGGCATGGTCATGGCTGGCGGCGCGGTGTCGAAATCGGCGACCGAGCTGGCCGGGCGGGTGAAGCGGCTGGCTGCTCATCTGATGCAATGTAAGCCGGAGGATGTGGACTTCCGGCAGGGGCGCATCCATGCCGGTGAGGCCAGCCTGTCCTTCGCCGATATCGGCAAGGCCTGGTATCTGCGGCCCGAGACACTGCCGGACGATATCGACACCAACGGGCTGGAAGTCACGCAGGGCTACAAGCCGGATGTCGATAGCGGCGTGTTCTCCTATGCCACGCATGCGGCGCTGGTCGCCGTCGATCCCGAAACCGGCATGGTGGAAATCTTGGATTACGTGATCGTCGAGGATTGCGGGCAGATGGTGAACCCGATGATCGTCGAGGGTCAGGCCTATGGCGGCGCGGCGCAGGGCATCGGTACGGCGCTGTTCGAGGAAAGCCCCTATGATTCCTCGGGCCAGCCGCTGGCCTCGACGCTGATCGACTATCTGCTGCCCGGTCCGACCGAGCTGCCCGGTTTCCGCATCGGCCATATGGAGACGCTGTCGCCCTATTCGGCGCACGGCATCAAGGGCGTGGGCGAGGGCGGGGCGATTGCGCCCGCCGGGGCCATCGTGAACGCGATCAACGATGCCTTGCAGGAACTGGGGGCCGAAATCGGCCAGATACCGGCCACGCCGGAACGTATCCTCGACGCCATTTTCGCCGCGCAACCGAAACAGGCCGCAGAATGAAGCCCGCCGCCTTCGACTATACAAACCCCGCCGATCTGGCTGCTGCGCTGCAAGCCCTGTCGGGTGATGCCAAGCCCATCGCCGGCGGCCAGTCGCTGACGCCGATGCTGAATCTGCGCCTCGCTCGGCCGGCATCGCTGGTCGATATCCGTCGCCAGCCGGATTTGCTGGCGGTGTCGGAGACGGATGATGCCATCCGCTATGGTGCCGCCCTGCCGCATGCGGCTTTCGAGGATGGAGCGGTGCCCGATGCCACCAATGGCATGCTGCGCCATGTCGCGGGCGGCATCGCTTATCGCGCGGTGCGCAACCGCGGCACCATCGGCGGCAGCCTCGCCCATGCCGATCCGGCGGCGGACTGGGTGTCTTCGCTGATGGCGCTGGATGCGCGGGTGATCGTGCGCGGGGCGAAGGGCGAGGCCGCCTGGCCGGTCGAGCGTTTCATGCTGGGCGGCTTCACCACGGTGCTGGAGGCCGGCGAGCTGATCACCGGCGTGTCGGTGCCGCGCCTGTCGCCCTCGGCGCGCTGGGGCTATTATAAGATATGCCGCAAGACCGGGGAATTCGCCAAGGCCATCGGCGCGGTGGTCAGCGACCCGGATCGCGGCGTGTTCCGGCTGGTCTGCGGTGCGGTGGAAGTCACGCCGCTGCTGCTGGAAGCCCGCGATGCCGATGCCGCCGCCGCCGAGATCGATGCCCGGCTGTCCGAGCGGCCGCCCTCGGCGCGGCAGCTGCACAAGATTGCCGTCCGCCGCGCCCTTGAAGCCCTTGCGGAGGCTCGGCAATGACTACTCATTCCATCGAACTGACCGTCAATGGCCGCAAGGTCAGCGGTATAGCGGAACCGCGTACGCATCTGGCCGAATTCCTGCGCGGACCGCTGGGCCTGACCGGCACGCATCTGGGCTGCGAGCAGGGCGTGTGCGGCGCCTGTACCGTGCTGATCGACGGCAAGCCGCAGCGTTCCTGCCTGACCTTCGCGGTGTCCTGCAATGGCGACGAGATCCGCACCGTCGAAGGCTTTGACGACGATCCGGTAATGACCGAACTGCGTGAGGCCTTCTCCGCCCATCACGCCCTGCAATGCGGCTATTGCACGCCGGGAATGCTGGTGACGGCGCGCGATATCGTCACCCGGCTGGGCGATGTCGATGAGGAGACGATCCGGCGCGAGCTGTCGGGGAATATCTGCCGCTGCACCGGCTATGTCGGCATTGTCGGGGCGATCCGGCAGGTGGCCGCCGGAAAGACTGCGGTAGCCCAAAACTGGAATTTCGAGGCACGTCAGAACGCCGTCGCCGCGAAGACGGTGGAGGCAACCCCGGTGGCGGAGGCCGCGAAACCGGCAGCGATGGATTTCAGCATGGCCGGCGATGGTTTCTCGGTCCTGAAGCAGCAGGTCACGGTGCCGGCCCCGGCCGACCAGGTCTGGGCGGCGCTGGGCGATATCTGCCGCATGGCCGGCTGCCTGCCGGGGGCGTCGGTCGATACGGTGGAAGGTGATCGTGTAACGGGGGCGCTGACCGTCAGCTTCGGGCCGATCAAGGCCAGCTTCGCCGGCGAGGGCGAGATGGCCCGCGACGATTCCAGCCGTACCGGCACGGTGAAGGGCAGGGGGCGCGATACCAGGGGCGGCTCTTCGGCCACCGGCGAGATCGCCTATACGGTGCTGGCGGATGGCGTGGGCACGCGCATCGATGTCGAGGTCCGCTACAAGCTGACCGGCCCGCTGGCACAGTTCGGTCGCTCCGCGCTGGTAACCGACTTTGCCCGGCGCATGACGGAGACCTTCGCCGCCAACCTTACCGCCATGCTGACCGGTGGCGAGGCCCAATCGCCCGCGAAGGCGGAACTGAACCTCGCCAGCCTGATCTGGCAGGTGCTGCGCGACCGGGTGCGACGGCTGTTCGGCGGCTAAGGTGACTCAGGCGGCCTTGGCCGTCTGAATCGCCTGCCAGACCCGGTAGGGCGTCGCCGGCATGTCGATGTGCCTGATCCCGTAGGGCGACAGCGCATCGACGATGGCATTCATGATCGACGGCATGGAGCCGGCACAGCCGGCCTCGCCGCAGCCCTTCGCCCCCAGCGGATTCGTCGTCGCCGGCACCGAATGGTAGGCCTGCGTGATGTCCGGCATATTGTCGGCGCGCGGCATGGCGTAATCCATGAAGGAGCCGTTCAGCAGCTGGCCACCTTCATCATAGACGGTGGTTTCCATCAGGATCTGGCCGAGGCCCTGCGCCACGCCGCCATGCACCTGGCCTTCGACCAGCATCGGGTTCACCACCGTGCCGAAATCATTGACGGCGGTGTATTTCACCACCTCGACCACGCCGGTCTCCGGGTCGATCTCGACTTCCGCGACATGGCAGCCATTGGGAAAGGCCGAGGGCGCCGAATCGTAGATATGGCTGACATCAAGACTGTCCGGCGCGCCACCCAGCGGGATTTCCTTGCGCTGCAGCTTGCCGGACAGCTCCATGATCGAGACCGATCGGTCGGTGCCGGCAATGGTGAAGTGGCCATCGGCGAATTCGATATCGGCGGGGGCGGCCTCCAGCGCCGCGGCGGCGATCTCGCGACCCTTCTCGATCACCAGATCGGCGGCCTCCAGGATCGCAGCACCGCTGGCCATCAGCGATTTCGAGCCGCCGGTGCCGCCGCCGGCGATCAGCTGGTCGCTGTCGCCCTGCAGCAGGCCAATCTTCTCGAACGGGATGCTCAGCTTCTGCGCCATTACCTGTGCGAAGGGCGTGGCGTGGCCCTGACCGTAATCCATCGTGCCGGTGATGATGGTCACGCCGCCATCGGCCTCGAAGCGGATGCCGCCCATCTCCTTGGCCGGCGGGGCGGTCACTTCGAGATAATCGCCGATGCCGATGCCGCGCAGCTTGCCGCGCGTCTCCGACTCGGCCTTGCGGGCGGCAAAGCCCTGCCAGTCGGAAACCTCCAGCGTCTTGTCGAGCAGTGCTGTGAATTCGCCGCTGTCGTAGCTGTTGCCGGATGCCGCCTGATAGGGCATCTCGTCCGGCTGAATGTGGTTCAGCCGGCGGAGATTCAGCTTGTCCAGCCCCATTTCGGCGGCGGCGGTGTCGATCAGCCGCTCGACGAAATAATTGGATTCCGGGCGTCCGGCGCCGCGATAGGCACCGATCGGCGTGGTGTTGGTCAGCACGCAGCGGCTGTTCACCTCGATCAGCGGGAATTTGTACAGGCTGACCGAATTCTTCACGATATTCATGCTGCCCGGCAGCGGGCCGACCGAGGAGATATAGGCGCCGAGATTGGCCGCCACGTCGATCTTCAGCGCCAGGAACCGGCCTTCCTTGTCCAGCGCCAGCGCGGCGGTGACGATATGGTCGCGGCCATGCTGGTCGGACAGGAAGCTCTCGGAGCGGTCGGCGGTCCATTTCACCGGCCGGCCCAGTTCCCGCGCGGCGAACAGCAGGCAGGGATATTCCGGATAGGCCGCCGCCTTCATGCCGAAGGAGCCGCCGACATTGCCGGTGACGATACGCAGCTTGTCCGGATCAACCTTCAGGATGTCCTTGGCGATCTGGTTGCGCAGGGGGAAGGCACCCTGGCTGCCCGCATAGAGAGTCCACTTGCCTTCCGCCGTATCGTAATCCGCAAGCGCCGAGCGCGGCTCCATCGCATTCACCACGATGCGGCTGTTCACCAGATCCATGCTGGTGACATGGGCGGCGGAGGCGAAAGCCGCCTCCACCCTGTCCATGTCGCCATAGTGGAAGTCGAGCGCCAGATTGCCGGGCACTTCGTCATAGAGAAGCGGCGCGCCGGCTTCCAGCGCGGCCTTGGCATCGGTCACCGCCGGCAGCGGGTCGATGTCGAGATAGACGGCCTCGGCGGCATCGCGGGCCTGCGCCGGCGTCTCCGCCACCACGAAGGCGACGGGGTCGCCCAGATAGCGCACCTTGTCCATGGCCAGTGCCGGGCGCGGTGTCTGCTTTATGCCGCCGCCATCGCGCGAGGGGATGTTCACCAGGCATTTCAGCCCGCCAAATCCCGCCGCCTCCAGATCCTTGCCGGTATAGACGCCCAGCACCCCCGGCATCGCCCTGGCGTCGTCCGCATCGATGGACAGGATCGTGCCGTGCGCGTGCTGGCTGCGCACCATGACGGCATGGAGCTGGCCGGGCAGTCGGATATCGTCGCTGTAGCGGCCTTCGCCGCGCAGCAGCTGCGGGTCTTCCTTGCGCTTCGCCGAGCGGCCGATGGCCACATCATCCTGTCGCGTGCCCAGGGGCAGGTTCATGGTCCGTATTCTCCCGATGGGGTTTCTCGATTTGGCGGCATGATAGACCGACCGGACAGCCCTTCGTCACCCGTTAATGACGCCACGCCGCATTGCATGGAACAGGAAGCTGGTTCGAATCTGGTTCTCAGGGGCGCAGCCGCAAGGCCTTCACCCTGTTCGGCTTCGCATTCGGCGTATCCCATCCCGCTACGGTTTCGGCCATCAGCATCGAATTGAGGATGGCTTCCTCGGTCGCTTCGATGGCGGCGAGGAACAGCGGCGAGACCTTGTCGTTCGGCAATTCAAGTATCGGGCTGGCGGCGGACCGCCGTTCTGGCGTCCGGCGCACCTCCGGTGCTGTTGAGAAGGCGATGGCGTAATCGCCCGAACCGTTGCTCAGCGCAGCACCGGTGCGCGCCAGCCCGCCATGGCAGCGCATGGCGAGACGTCGTAAATTGCGGTCGGACAGCGGCGCATCGGTCGCCAGAATCATCATGATGGAACCGTCAACATCGGCCTTTAGTGTTTTGATATCTTTTACGCTTTGCCCATCCAGCCGCAGGTCGCCGCCATAGTTCGATTGCACCAGGACACCGACCGTATAGCCGCCCTGCTTTTCCGGCAGGACGCGGGAACTGGTGCCGATTCCGCCCTTGTGGCCGAAGGCGATTGTGCCGGCTCCAGCCCCGACCGCACCCTCGGCGACCGGGCCGTCAGAGGCGCTCTCGATGGCCTGCAGCATCTGCTCCACTGTGGGGAAGGGCTGGCGGATATCGTTCAGACGGCTGTCGTTGGTCTCGCCCACCACGGCATTCAGCGAGGCGACGCGTTCATTGCCCTTCTGCGCCAGGGTCCAGCGGTTCACCGCCTCGATGGCGCGGCCGACGGCCAGCGTGTTGGTCAGCAGGATCGGCGTCTCGATCTCGCCCAGTTCGACAAGCTGCGTGGTGCCTGCCAGCTTGCCAAAGCCATTGAACACAGCAAGGCCGGCCGGAACCTTGTCCTGAAACGGATTGCCATCATGCGGCAGGATCGCCGTCACCCCGGTGCGGATGCGCTCGCCCTCACTGACCGTGACATGGCCGACGCGCACGCCGGCCACATCGGTGATCGCGTTCAGCGGGCCGGTCGGCAGGGTTCCGGGTGCGATGCCGAGGTCTCGGGCGCGGTACGGATGAGTCATTGTTGCTGGTGTCCCATGGGAAGAGGCGGGAAACCATCGGCCAGGCGGCGGCAAAAGAAAAGGGGGCGTGTGCCCCCTTTGCCGGTCTGTGCCTGTTTGTTCAGGCGCTTTTCAGAATGGCCGCGATCTCGTCCTTCAGGGCGAGGCGCTTCCGGCGCATCTCTTCCTCGACATCCTCCGAGACCGGCTCGATGCGTTCCTGCATGCGGTGGATGGTCCGATTCACCTCGTGATATTCGTCGCTGAGCTTCGCGAAATGCGCGCTTTCCTGCTTCAGCGTGTGAATCTTGTCCTTGAATTCCGGGAATTCCTCGGCGAGTTCGTGCGGGACATGGGACATGATGGCTCCGGGCTTTTTTGTTGGGCCGTTTAACGGCAATGAAGCAAGCCTAGCGACGCACTGTGGCGAGGCTATGATCTATGTCAAAGCCCGCCTCATCCCGCCGGAAAATTTATCTCCCGCGCGAAATCCCTGAAGGCCGGCCTGGCGAACAGGTAGCCTTGGAAATACGTCACGCCCAGTTCCCGCAATGTTGCATACTCCGCTTCGGTTTCGACGCCCTCGGCGATCACCATGATGTCGAGTTCGCGGCAGACCGTCAGGATGCCGGCGACGATGGAACGGCGCACCCGGTCGCTGTCGATGTTTCGGGTAAGCGCCATATCCAGCTTGATGATGTCCGGCTGAAAATCGGCCAACAGGTTGAGGCCGGAATAGCCGGCGCCGAAATCGTCGATGGCGGTCAGCAGGCCGAATTCCTTGTAGGCGCGGATGATGGCGATCAGCTTGTCGTGATCCACGACCTGTTCGCCCTCGGTCACTTCGAAAATGATCCGGTCGAGCGGCAGTCCGACCCGCCGCGCGGTTTCCACGGTCATGCGGATGCAGGCGGCCGGTTCATAGACCGCGTTGGGCAGGAAGTTGATCGACAGGCGCTGCTGCAGGCCAAGATCGGCGGCAAGCTCAATAGCCCTCACCCGGCATTGCTGGTCGAACCAATAGCGGTTTTCCTCGGTGACCTGACCCAGGATTTTCCCCGCAGACTCGCCGTTCACGCCTCGCACCAGCGCCTCGTGGGCATAAATCTCCTGCCGCCTTGCATCCAGGATCGGCTGGAAGGCCATCGTGAAATCGAAAGAACTCTCAGGCTGCGTGCGGCAGCCCTGACAAGTGATGGACATTTCAAACGCCGTAATTGGAACTGTTTCGTGTTCGAACAGGTAAAAGTGGGGCCGGTCGATTGCAACCCCTTGCGGGGAAACCTCCCGGCGCCGCTTTCTCGCAAAGCATGCAATCAGGCGCGGCGCAGATTGCTCAGGAAGCCGGCGATTCCCTGCTCCAGTTTGCCGACTTCATCGCGCAGGCCAACGGCGACATCCTGCATGCTCATCGACACCGCATTGGTGCGGCTGGCCGAGGATTGCAGATGCTGGATGTTGGTGGCGGTGTTGGAGACGCTCTGCGCCACCATCTGCGCGGCCCCGGAGATCTCGCTGGTCGCGGCGCTCTGCTCATGCACCGCGGAGGCGATGGTAGAGGTCACACCGTCGATGTTCGACACCGCGCCGGTCACCTGGCCGATGGCCTGAACGGCCAGCCTGGTCGCCCCCTGGATTTCGCCGATCTGCTTGCGGATATTATCGGTCGCCTGGGCGGTCTGGCCGGCCAGCGCCTTCACTTCCGATGCCACAACGGCAAACCCCTTGCCGGCCTCACCGGCCCGGGCCGCCTCGATGGTGGCGTTCAGCGCCAGCAGGTTGGTCTGCTCGGCAATCTCCTGGATCAGCAACAGCACAGCACCGATCTGCTCGGCGCTCTGTGCCAGATCCTCGACTGTCTTGCTCGCGGTCTTGGCATCCTCGCCGGCGGAGTCGGTCAGTTGTGTCGCCTGGTTGACCTGACGGCTGATCTCGTTGATCGAGGCGCTCAGCTCTTCCGAGGCGGTGGCCACGCTCTGCACGCCATTGGCGGCTTCTTCGGCGGACCCGGCGGCCTCATCGGTCTCGCTCTGCGTTGAGGCGGCGGTTTCCGCCAGCCGGTCCGCCTCGGTCCGGGCCTTGTCGGAAGCCTGTTTCAGGCTTGCCGCGATGCGGCCCACGCCCTGTTCGAATTCACTGGCGATGCGCAGCAGCTCTTCGCGGCGCTGGGCCTCTCCCTCGGCCTGGTCGCGCTCGCGGGCGACCGCCAGGCGTTCGGTCTCGGCCTGTGCCTCCTTGGCGGTATTCACGGCGCTTTCCGAGGTGAAGAGGGCCTTTACGAGATTGCTCGTCAGCCAGACCAGCACGCCGGTTTCCAGCACCACGATTACCGCATGCAGGATGACACGCGTCAGGCTCCCGCCATCCGGGAAGACGGCGGCGGGCAGCACGAAGTTCAGCAGCAGATGATGCACGGCCACCACGCCGGCGGTCAGCAGGATGGTCGGCCAGCAGCAGAAACCGGCGATGATGGCGAGGCCGGCGAAATAATACATATGCAGGTCGATCTGCCAGGGATGGCCGGCGAAGGCATAGACGAAGGCCGAGACGATGATGACCAGCGCCACGCCGATGGTGTAGCGGGCACTGGCATGGGCGAGATCGCGGATCGAGGCCAGCGTGGCGATGAGCGCCGCGCCGGCGATGATGCCGCTGGCGGTAACGGTGTTGGGCAGGCCCACGCCGTAACCGACGACAAGCATCAGCGGCAGATGCGCCCACAGCAGAGCAAGCGAGAACTTCGCCATGTTCCGGCGAAGCGCGATCAGGTCGTTCATGTCTCTGTTTCCCTAAAGAGTGCAGCCGCGTGCGCCGGCAGCGTCCAGGACCAGCAGGGCGCCGTTCGCAACAAGCGAACGCGAAGTGTTCGAGGGGGCGGCGAGCATGGCGTTTCCGTTCAAATAGGAAACCGGCAGCCAGCCAGCCTGCGATACGCGCAGGATCATCTCATTCCGCTCCATGCCCGGCGGGAAAAGCACAGCAACATTGCCCCCTTCCTTCGGGGCAAGCGCCATCCATCCGATGGCGGCAGTGCCGGCAAGGGTGAGGGCCAAGGCAGGGAGGAGATTTCTCATTTGCGCATACATACTTACCGCCTTCTACGCCGGTTGCCTTGATTTGGATCAACAGCCGGTACAGCCGGGAGTATGCCAACGAGATATTGAGAAAGCCTTAATGTAATAAGTGTCTAAAATTCCTATCGCTTTACGAAGGCAGCGACAGCGTTGCCTGGCCATAGGTCAGTGTGCCGTCCGCGAGGTCGAAGCGCATCAGATCCTCGCCGATAATCACCGGGCCGGCATAATCGGCACGGACTTCCGCCAGCAAGGCGGCGCGGTCACAGGCGGGGGGAACGAAATGCGTCAGCGCCAGCCGCTTCGCACCGGCCCGCTGCGCCATCTTGCCGACCTCAGTGGACAGCGTGTGATAGGCGCCGACATTCGCCACCGTCTCGGCGGAGCGTACGCCCGCGATCACCGGCATCTCGCGGTGAATGAACACCTCGTTCACCAACAGGTCAGCATCCTTCGCCTGCGCTTCCAGGGCCGGGCAGGGGCGGGTGTCGCCGGATAGGACGAGCTTCTTGCCCCCGCTCTCGAAGGCGAAGCCGAAGGCATGCTTGACCGGCCGGTGATCGACGGCGAAGCCGGTGGCCCGCAGGCTGCCGAAGTGCTCCGTCCAGCCATCGGTGATTTCCGTCACCTCGACCTCGAGGCCAATGGTGGAAGGCCGTGCCTCATGGGCGATGCGTTGCCGCCGTTCCGGCTCCCACAGCGCCATCAGCCCCTCGACGTAGCGCCGTGTACCCTTCGGCCCGAAGACGCGCTGCGGTCGTTCGCGCCCCTGATGCCAGGAGGAGATGATGAGCTGGTAGAGGTCGACCAGATGGTCGGAATGCAGATGTGTCAGCAGCACCGCATCCAGCAGCTTGCCGGGGCAGCCGGCGGCCACCAGCCGCTGCGTCACGCCGGAACCGCAATCGACCAGAATGGCGGCGTCGGCGGTGCGGACAAGCTGTGCCGGGCCATAGCGTTCCAGGCTGACGACCGGGCATCCGGTGCCGAGAAGGGTGAGCTGCATAATGGTCGTTCCTCTGGTGATTTTTCGGCATTGTTCGGGGAAAGCCTCGGCGCGACAAGCAGGTTTCTTGGCGGCTTTCGCTGATGTAGCGTTTGCCGGAAAGCAACAGGGGGAGGGAGATCATGCCGGTTGGCTTCAGATGGGTGCGCGGCCATGTCCGCGCCGAGCGTGCGCTGGTCGAGCGTTTCGCGGCAGTGCCGGTCGCCATCGTCAGCGACAATATGAACCGCATGTTCGCCGGCGGCGCCGATCTAAGGCCCATGCATGCCTGTGAAGGCGGGAGCGGCGGCGGGCTGGCCGGGACGGCGCTGACCGTTCTGACAAGGCCGGGGGATAATCTGGTGATCCACAAGGCCATCGATGTGGCGGAACCGGGCGACGTGATCGTCGTCGATGCCGGCGGCGATACCACCAGCGCCGTGGTCGGCGAACTGATCGCCCGCCATGCGCAGGTGCGCGGGGTAGCCGGCTTTGTGATCAACGGCGCGATCCGCGATCTGGACGCCTTCCGCACCGGCAGCTTCCCGATCTTCGCCACCGGCGTCACCCATCGCGGCCCCTACAAGGACGGGCCGGGGGAAATCGGCGTTCCGGTCAGTATTGGCGGCATGGTGATCCATGCCGGCGATATCGTCATTGGCGATGCCGATGGTGTGCTGGCGGTGCCGCGAGCGGAGGCCAAGGCCATTCTCGACCTGGCCGAGGCACAGCAGGCGAAGGAGGCGGAAACCCTGCGGCAGATCGAAGCCGGTGCCTGGGACCGGCGCTGGGTGGATGAGATGCTGAAGGCCCGGGGGTTCACTGAAGAGTGATCCGCCGCGGCTTCGAATCCGGGCCGCCCAGATACCAAACGCAGCCCAGCGCCAGGCACAGCGCGATGAAACCGAAGGCAAGGCGGTAGGCATCCTCGGCATAACCGGCCCCGCTATTGGGGAAGGCGTTTACGATGGCGCCGGTCGCCACCGGCAGGAAGGCGCAGCCGAACACCTGCGCGAGGTTCACCGTGGTAATGCCGCGCCCGGCCAGGTGATCCGGGAACAGGCTGCGGCCGTGTGCGACGATGACCAGCGAGTAGGTGGTCACGAAGCACAGCAGCACCAGCAGACCGATGGCCAGCCAGGCCGGCGGGGCTTTCAGCAGGGCCAGCGCCAGCAGCACGGAGATGGTGCAGGCCGATCCCGCTGCGACCAGCCATTTGCGCGTGTTGAACAGCCGGTCCAGCGGCCCGAAACTCAGGATGCCGGCGATCTGCGCCGCCCCCATCGCCAGCAGCACATTGCCGCGCCCGACGCCATCCAGCCCATGGATGTCATGCAGGTAAGGGCCGCCCCACAGGCCCAGCACGGTCGATTGACTGGCATAGGCGAAGGTATGGACGGCGAGGATGCGGCTGAGATGCGGCGTCTTCCAGACCGCCATCAGGCCGCGCATTATATCGCCCAGCCCTTCCTTGCTTGGCGGCGAGGCCGGGCGGCCCGGCGGGTCGTCGCGGACCAGCAGATAGAACACCGCGCCTGTCACGCCGGTGACGATAGCCGTGCCGGCGAAGGTCCAGCGCCAGCCGAACAGATCGGCGGAGGCGGCGAGTGGCGTGGCGGCCAGCAGCGTGCCGATCTGGCTGAGCGAGAACACCCAGCTCAGCACCATGCTCAGCCGGTCGCCGCCATACCAGCGCGAGGACAGCATAACCGCCCCCATGAAGCTGCCGCCACAACCGAGGCCCAGCAGCAGGCGCGCGGCCACCAGTTCCTCGCCATTGCGCGCCACCGCATGCAGCAGCGCGCCGGCAACCGCGATGCCGGTCAGCCAGGCGACGGTGCGCCGCGTGCCGATGCGGTCGAATAGGATGCCGACCGGGATCTGCGCCACGAACAGGGCGATGTAGAAACTGCCATTGGCGAGGCCGAGGATCGCCGGCGAGAGCGAGAGATCCTGGATCAGCTCCGGCGCGATCACCCCCAGCGAGGTGCGGAAGAACTGGCTGACGATGGTGATCGCTGCCAGCATCGGCAGCAGCGTCATCGTCGCGCGGACCGGAATGGCGTGAGGGTCTGTCATGGAAGCTCCGGTCTGCCCTTATTTTCTTCAGTTTAGCCGGAAAGTCGGCGCGCGCAGCAACAGCCTGCGCGTATCGGCCCTGCGTTACTATCGGATCGAAGTTTAGGCGATGGCGGGTGCCCACGCTTCGGGCCGGCGTGTATAGTCCCTGAAAGCCGCCAGAGAGTGGTGCCAAGGGAGAGATGCGGATGGATAAGACCGACAGGGTGGTCGGCGTGCTGGGCGGGCTGGGCCCCGAGGCGACACTGGACTTCATGGCAAAGCTGCTGGAACGCACCACGGCGCTGACCGGCGCCGTGACCGACCAGGACCATCTGCACCTGCTGGTCGATTGCAATCCCAAGGTGCCGAACCGCAACCGCGCGGTGGCCGGCACCGGCCCGTCTCCGGCGCCCGATCTCGCGGCGATGGCCCGCCGTCTCGACGCCGCCGGGGCCGACCTGCTGGTGATGGCCTGCAACACCGCGCATTACTGGGAAGCCGATATCCGGGCGGCGACCGGCCTGCCGTTCCTCTCCATCCTCGATGCCACGCTGGAGGCGCTGCGCACACAGGCGCCGAAAGCCCGCACGGTCGGCGTGCTGGCGACCGAGGGCACCCGTGCGGCGCGGCTGTACGAAACTGCGCTGGAACGCGCGGGCTATTGCCCCATCGGTTTCGACGATGCGGCGCAGGCCCGGTTCATGGAGTTGCTGTACCGGATCAAGGCGGGCGAGCGCGAGGGCGATCTCCGTGCTGCCATGCGCGGCCTCGCCGGAGGGCTGGCGGAGCAGGGGGCGGATGCCATCGTCGCCGGCTGTACCGAGGTGCCCTTGGTGCTCGATGCGGGCGATCTTTCGCTGCCCTTCATCGATTCCTCCCTTGCCCTGGCCGATCTCACGGTCAGAATCGCCAAGCGGCTGCAGCCGCTTCCCGCCTTTACCGATAACAAGAAAACGACAGGAACCGCCGCATGAACCTCGCCCGCTTTCCCCGACATCGCTTCGCCCATCTGCCGACGCCGCTGGAGCCGATGGAGCAGCTGTCAAAGCATCTCGGCGGCCCCAACCTCTGGATCAAGCGCGACGATTGCACCGGTCTCGCCTCGGGCGGCAACAAGACGCGCAAGCTGGAATATCTGATGGCCGACGCGCTGGCGCAGGGGGCGAACACCATCATCACCCAGGGCGCCGTGCAGTCCAATCATGCGCGCCAGACCGCCGCCGCCGCGGCGAATCTGGGCATGGGATGCCACATCATCCTGGAGCACCGCATCGACGAGGCGCCGGGCGAATATCTGAAATCCGGCAATGTCTTCCTCGACCGGCTGTTCGGTGCCTATCTGTCGGACTGCCCCGGCGGTACCGACATGAACGCGGCAATGGCGACGAAGGCGGAGGAGCTGAAGGCGGCGGGGAAGAAGCCCTACATCATCCCTGGCGGCGGCTCCAACCCGATCGGCGCGCTTGGTTATGTGAATTGCGCCATCGAGCTGGTGGCGCAGGCCAACGAGATGGGGCTGCGCATCGACCATCTGGTGCATGCGACCGGCAGCGCTGGTACCCAGGCCGGTCTGGTGACCGGGCTTGAGGCGATCCGCTCCGGCATTCCGGTGCTCGGCATCTCGGTGCGCGCGCCGAAGGAAAAGCAGGAGGAGAACGTCTTCGCGCTGGTCGAAAAGACGGCGGCGCATCTCGGTATTCCAGGCGAAATCAAGCGCCAGTCGGTGAAGGCCAATGCCGACTATGTCGGGCAGGGCTATGGCATCCCGACCGAGGGCATGCTGGAGGCGCTACGGCTGACCGCGGAGACCGAGGGCATCATTCTCGACCCGGTCTATTCCGGCAAGGGCATGGCCGGCCTGATCGACCTGATCCGCAAGGGCCAGTTCAAGATGGGAGAGAACGTTGTGTTCCTGCACACCGGTGGCTCGGTCGGGCTGTTCGGCTATACCGGTGCCTTCGATGAGACGCTGGCCGACCGGCCCGGCATCGCCTGAGGCGATTGCGCTTCCCGGCCCGCGCTAATACCGGATGCGCGGGTCGAGGAAGGCGTAGGACATGTCGATCGCCAGGTTGATCAGCACCTTGGTCGCGGCGAACACCAGGATCAGCCCCTGCACGATGGGGTAGTCGCGCTTCAGCACCGCATCGACGGTCAGCCGCCCGAGACCGGGGATGTTGAACACCGTTTCGGTGATGACGACGCCGCTGATCAGCAGCGCGATGCCGATGCCGATCACGGTGACGATGGGCACCGAGGCGTTCTTCAGCGCATGCAGCAGCAGCACGCGCTGGGTCGCCAGCCCCTTGGCGTTGGCGGTGCGGATATAATCCTGCGCCAGCACGTCCAGCATCGAGGCGCGGGTGATGCGCGCGATCAGCGCCATGTAGGTGGTGCCCAGTGCAACGGCCGGCAGGATCAGGGTCTGGATGCACGGCCACAGCCCGTCGGCCAGCGGCTTGTAGCCCTGCACCGGCAGCCAGCGCAGCTGGATCGAAAACACGTAGATCAGCACATAGCCGGCCAGGAATACCGGTATGGCGAAGCCCAGCACCGAGATCACCATGACCAGCCGGTCAATGAGGGTGCGGGCCTTCCAGGCAGCCAGCACGCCCAGCGGGATCGCCAGCGTGACGGCCACGAACAGCGTGGCCAGCATCAGCATCAGCGTCGGCTCCAGACGCTGCGCGATCAGCGTGGTGACCGGCAGGTTGGAGAAGATCGAGACACCCAGATCGCCCTGCAGGATGTTGGCGAGCCACAGGATGAACTGCTCCCAGATCGGCAGGTCGAGGCCCAGCTTGGCGCGGATCGCTTCGATATCGGCGGTTGTCGCGTCATCGCCGGCAATCAGCGCGGCCGGGTCGCCCGGCGCCAGACGCAGCAGCATGAACACGAAAACGGCCACCACGGCCATGACCGGGATGGTGGCGAACAGCCGGCGGACGAGATAGGCGGTCATTCCTGATTTCCGAACGGTACCGGAGCAAGAAAGGAAATTCCGGCGGCCACCTTGCGAAGGCAGCCGCCGGAAGGGCGGGGAAGGGGGTTAGCCCTTCTTCTCGATGTTCCAGAACACCGTCAGGCCGGTGACCGGAACGATGCCGTCGATCTTGTCGGACCGGTAGGCGAGCGGCTGGGTCCACTGGCCGAAGCTGATATAGGGCACGACATAGGCGGCGCGCTCCTGGATCTTCTTCGCCATTGCCTTGCGCTCATCCACGGTCTTGGCGAAGGCGAACTCGCCGCGCAGCCGCTCCAGCTCCTCGTCGCAGGGCCAGCCGATATTGGCCTTATCGCAGCCCGCGCCCAGCCAGGTATTCAGCGCCGGATTCAGCGAACCGACACCCGACGAGGTGGTGACGAACATGTTCCAGCCGCCATCTTCCGGCTTTTCGCGCTTGGTGCGGCGGGCGACCACGGAACCCCAGTCGATGGAGACCGCATTCACGTTGATGCCGGATTCGCGCATGCTGGTCAGCAGCACCTGCGCGGCCGGGGTGATGGTGTGATGGTCGGTCGCGGCCAGCACATAGATCGGCTCGTTGTTGTAGCCGGCGGCCTTCAGCTTCTCGAGCGCCTTCTTCGGATTATAGTCGGCGATCATCTCCTTGCCGCTATCATCCGAATAGGGCGTGCCGCAGGTGATGAAGCTGTAGCATTCGCGGTAATATTTCTCGTCGCCGACAATGGTCTGCAGGAAGTCCAGCTGCTTGACCACGTGATACATGGCCTGCCGCGCTTCCGGCTTGTCGAAGGGCGGATGCAGATGGTTGATGCGGATCGTGCCCCAGTGGCTATCGACCTTGCCGGTATTGATGACCTTGATGCCGGGGGTCGATGACAGGATCGGCAGGAAGTCGATCGAGGGCTGTTCCAGGAAGTCAATCTCGCCGGCGACCAGCGCCTGCATCTTGGTCTGCGCGTCGGAGATCCACAGCAGCTCGATCTTGTCGACCTTCGGGATCTTGGCGCCGGAGAACACCGACGGCTTCTCGGTGCGCGGCACATAGTTCGGGTTCTTGGCATAGACCGTCTTGCTGCCTGGCACCCACTCATCCTTCAGCATCATGAAGGGGCCGGAGCCGACCGCCTCGGTCACCTGATTGTTGCCTTCTGTGCTGGCGTCCTGCGCACGCATGATGACCGGCACCATGGTGCCGGTCTTGCCCAGCGTATCGAGCACCAGACCATAGGGCTTCGACAGGACCATCTTGAAGGTCTTGTCGTCCACCGCCTCCAGCGCGGTGACGTAGTTCATCATTGCCCGCGCCGCCTGGTCCTTGCCGCCCCAGCGCTTCAGCGAGGCGATCACGTCCTTGGTGGTGACCGGCGATCCGTCATGCCATTTCAGCCCGTCGCGCAGCGTGAAGCTGTAGTTCATGCCATCGTCGCTGACCGTGTAGTCGCCGACCATCTGGGGGTGCGGCACCAGATTCTCGTCCACGCCGAACAGTGTGTCATAGATCATCATGCCGTGGATGCCGGCGATGGTCTGGGTCGTCCAGTGCGGGTCGAGCGTGCGCACATCGGCATGCATCGAGGCACGCAGGACCGACTCCGCCTTGGCAGGCAGAATGGCCACGCCGGCCAGGAGCAGGGCCGAGGCACCGCCCAAAAGAACGCGTTTAAAGGAAGATCGTGTCATCGCCATCCCCTCCAGATCCCTGTTCACGGATATTTTGCTGACTTGTTTGTCTAAATGACTAATTTACTATGCTGCCCTGAAATTGGGGGCGCAACAAAATAGAAGGCAGCCCTGCGAATAGGTTCGTTGACGTCTTCCAAGACGCGGGTTTGCATAATGAAATTGTCGGCGGCCGGTTTCTCCGGCCTGCCAGCCCGTCTTAAGCCCGCCTCGCCCACGCCCGCCTCTTCAAGGAAGCCAGCCCGTGCCGTCAGAAAACCCGCGTATCGCCCTTCTGGGATTCGCCATCGAGTGCAACCGCTTCTCCCCGGTCTCGACGGCGGCGGATTTCGCGGAGGATACCGACATCAGTGGCGAGGAGATCGTCCGTCAGGCGCGTTCGGAGAATTCCATCACCCTGCCGGACCTGCCGGGTTTCTTCGCGGAGATGGACCGCACCGGCCCCTGGACGCCGGTGCCGCTGCGCGTCGCGCTGGCGCAGCCGGGCGGACCGGTCGATCAGGCTTATTTCGAGGAACTCATGGCCGATATCCTCGACGGGCTGCGCAAGGCCGGGCCGCTGGACGGCATCTTCATTTCCTCGCACGGCGCGGCGCTGGCGACCGGTAGTGACGATCCGGATGGCGATCTGTTCGAGGCGATCCGCGGCGTGGTCGGTCCCGATCTACCGATTGCCGCCGTGTTCGATCTGCACGCGAATATTTCGCGCAAGATGATTGATAATGTGTCGGTTTTTGTCGGCTATCTGAAGAATCCGCACACCGATATTTACGACCGTGGCGTCGAGGCGGCCAAACATCTGCGCGAGCTGCTGGCGGGGGGCAAGACCGCCATCGAGATGGTGAAGCTGCCGTTGGTGCCGCCCTCCATCGCGCTGCTGACCGCGCCGGGCAATCCCTATGGCGAGATGATCGCCTACGGTCAGAGCAAGGTCGGCGGCGACATCATGAATGTCTCCGTCATGGCCGGCTTCGCCTTTTCCGACTGCCCGAAGAACGGCTTCACGCCCGTGGTGACGGCGCGCAACGGCAACCGCGCGGCGGCGCGGGCGCTGGCGCTCGACATCGCGCAGAAGGTCTGGGCAATGCGCGATCGCTTCAAGAAGCCCATGACCCCACTGTCCGAGGCCGTGGCGCTGGCCGTCGCGGCCGGGAAGGGCGCGCGCGAGCCGGTGCTGCTGGCTGATGTCGCCGACAATCCGGGCGGCGGCGGGCGCGGCAATACGATCTACATCCTGAAGGCGCTGGTCGAGGCGGGGGCACAGGGCGCGGCGCTGGGCGTGTTCTTCGATCCCGCACTGGCCGCCGAGGCGCATAGGCTGGGCAAGGGTGCGCGCTTCACCGCGACCTTCAATTCAAAGGAGGGCAACGAATTCTCGCAGGTCTTCACCGCCGAGACGGAAGTGCTGGCGCTGGCGGATGGCCCGTTCGTCGGGCGGCGCGGCATGTATCAGGACATGGCCTGCGATCTGGGGCCGGCGGCGCTGCTGCAGGTCGGCGGCGTGCAGATCGTGGTCATCACCAACCGCCAGCAATGCCTGGAGCCGATGCAGCTGGAGCTGTTCGGCGTCGATCTGTCGAAGGTGCGCTGCCTGGTGGTGAAGAGTCGCGGCCATTTCCGCGCCGGCTTCGACGAGTTCTTCACGCCGGACCGGATCTACGAGGTGGATTGCCCCGGCCTGACCTCGCCGGCACTGCATAACTTCAACTGGACCCGCCTGCCGCGCCCGGTCTATCCGCTGGACGAGCAGACAAGCTGGACCCCACCCGCCGCCTGATGCCGCCGCCTGAGGAGCCCGAAATGCGTCTGTTCTCCGCGACCATCGCCACCGAGACCAACACTTTCTCGCCGCTGCCGACCAGCCTCGACGCGTTCAAGGAGAGCGTCTGGCTGCGCCCCGGCGAACATCCCGACGATGCGCCACGCATGTGCACGGCCCCTCTGTTCGTTGCCCGCAAGCGCGCGAAGCAGGAGGGCTATACGCTGATCGAGGGCAGCTGCTTTGCCGCCAGCCCCGCCGGCACGGTGAACCGCGACGCCTATGAGTTTATGCGCGACGAGGTGCTGGACCAGCTGAAGGCGGCGCTGCCGCTGGACGGCGTGCTGTTCGGCCTGCATGGCGCGATGGTCGCGCATGGCTATGACGATGTGGAGGGTGACATTCTGGAACGCGCCCGCGCCATCGTCGGGCCGGACTGCGTGATCGGCGTGGAGCTTGACCCGCACTGCCACCTGACGCTGAAGCGGATGAAAAACGCCGACATCGTCATTCTGTACAAGGAATTCCCGCATACCGACGTGCAGGACCGCGCGGAAGACCTGCTCGACCTCGTGCTGCGCACCATCCGCGGCGAAGTGAAGCCGGTGATGTCGGTCTATGACTGCCGGCAGATCAGCAGCTATCCCACCACCCTGCCGCTGATGCGCGGCTTCGTGGACCGCATGTTCGGCCTTGAAGGCAAGGACGGCATCCTCTCGGTCTCCGCTGCGCACTGCTTCCCCTATGGCGACGTGCCGGAACTGACCGGCCGCATCCTGGTGGTGGCGGACGGCGACAAGGCGAAGGCCGATGCGCTGGCGACGAGGCTGGGCGAGGAATTCGTCTCGATGCGCGGCAAGACCATGCCGGAATATCACTCGATTGCCTCCGGTGTGCAGCAAAGCATCGAGTCCAACGTGTCGCCCGTGGTCATGGCCGATCCGGCAGACAATGCCGGCGGCGGCGCCCCATCGGATAATACCAGTATCCTGCGGGAGCTGATCGCGAAGGACGCCCAGGATGCCGCCGTCGGCCCGATCTGGGACCCGCTGGCGGTGCGGCTCTGCTTCGATGCCGGTCTGGGGGCGACCTTCCCCCTGCGCTTCGGCGGCAAGATCGGCCCGACCTCCGGCCAGCCCATCGATGCCATGGTCGAGGTGACGGCGCTGGCCCGCGACTGCCGGCAGAGCTTCGGCCCGACCACTCTGCTGGTCATCTCCTACGCGCTGGGCCATGGCAGGCAGGCGACCGGGGCGACAGTCGCGGGTG
>NZ_MPOB01000013.1 GCF_002148795.1 Oceanibaculum nanhaiense
ATAAAATAAAATGGCTCAACCATACGCAGGGAGAGAGAAATTATGAGAGTGTATCATTCATAATTAGAGATGATGCATTGCCAAGTCCTTTATCTGATGTGCTAAAATTTAAAAAAGGAAGTGCATATACTGACAATAAAGAAGATGTGTACGGAAAGTTCAAGTTTGTATATTCGTCTGATATTATTTTTTGTTCAAAAAACCGCTAAGCATTATTTTTGGCCGTTAGGCCGAAGTGACGACGTTCTCTCGTTGACCCCACCGAATTTTTGTCATCATACTTTACAACATAAAGCTGCCCTAAGGCGGTGCTGATGAACAGAGGCGGGGCGAAGTGGATGCAGCAACACATTGAATTCACGACGGAACCGCCTGTTTCGTGTCGCCACTCTCTCTTGAGAGGCTGAGGGCATGGCGGCGGTCACCGAGGGCGGCAATGTTACTGGCAATGCCGCCGAGGCACCCGGCCTGCTCTCGCGTGCCGGCACGGCGATCCGGCGCAACCCGACGATCTTCATCGGCGGGGCCATCCTGCTGATCCTGATCGTGCTGGCGGCCATCGCGCCGTGGATCACCGGCGACCCGCTGAAGCTCACCCCGTCGCAGCGCCTGCGCCCGCCGTCGGAGCGCTGGTGGTTCGGCACCGACCAGTATGGCCGCGACGTCTATTCGCGCACCATCTATGGCGCCCGTGTCTCGCTTGTGGTGGGGCTGGCGGTCGCCGCCTTCGCCAGTGTCATCGGGCTGACGCTGGGGCTGCTCTGCGGTTATTTCCGCAAGGTGGACGCCATCGTCATGCGGGTGATGGACGGTATCATGTCGATCCCCTCGATCCTGCTGGCGATTGCGCTGATCACGCTGACCCGGCCCGGCCTCGGCATCGTGCTGGTCGCCATCGTCATCCCGGAGGTGCCGCGCATCGTGCGGCTGACCCGTTCGGTCGTGCTGTCGATCCGCAGCCAGCCCTATATCGAGAGCGCCATATCGGGCGGCACGCGCGGGCCGAAGCTGCTGGTGAAGCACATCCTGCCCAACACCATGGCGCCGCTGATCGTGCAGGCGACCTATGTCTGCGCCTCGGCGATGCTGGTGGAGGCGGGGCTGTCCTTCCTGGGCGCCGGCGTGCCGCCGGAAATCCCGAGCTGGGGCAACATCATCTCGCAGGGCCGCACCTTCTTCCAGATCGCGCCTTGGAGCATCCTGATCCCCGGCGCCTTCCTCACCCTCACCGTGCTGGCGGTGAACATGCTGGGCGACGGCTTGCGCGACCGGCTGGACCCGAGATTGTCGAGGCGCATGTGAGCATCCTGAAGGTTCGCGACCTGAAGACCCATTTCTTCACGCAGGACGGCGTGGTGCGCGCCGTCGATGGGGTGTCCTTCGAGGTCAGCCAGGGCGAGACGCTGGCCATTGTCGGTGAATCGGGCTGCGGCAAGTCGGTCACCTCGCTGTCGATCCTGCGGCTGATCCAGGCGGAAACCGGCCGTATCGTCGAAGGCTCCATCGAGTTCGAGGGGCGCGATCTCGTGAAACTCTCCGAGGATGAGATGCGGGCGATCCGCGGCCACGAGATCTCGATGATCTTCCAGGAACCGATGACCAGCTTGAATCCGGTGCTGACCATCGGCACGCAGATCGCCGAGAATGTGGTGCGGCATATGCATGTGTCATGGAAGCAGGGGCTGGACCGCGCGCAGGAAATGCTGGAGCTGGTCGGCATCGCGGACGCCAGGCGCCGGCTGTCGGAATATCCGCATCAGCTGTCCGGCGGCATGCGCCAGCGTGTGATGATCGCCATCGCACTCTCCTGCAATCCCAAGGTACTGATTGCCGACGAGCCGACCACCGCGCTGGATGTCACCATTCAGGCGCAGATCCTCGACCTGATGATCGAGCTGAAGCAGAAGATCGACGCCGCCATCATCCTCATCACCCATGATCTCGGCGTGGTGGCGGAAACCGCGCAGCGCGTCGTCGTCATGTATGCCGGCCGCAAGGTCGAGGAGGCGACGGTCGAGGAACTGTTCGAGAATCCGCTGCATCCCTACACGCGCGGTCTGATGCGTGCGGTGCCGCGCCTCGACATCGATGCCGAGGCAGAAGGGCGTCGCGCCCGCCTGCAGGAAATTCCGGGCCTGGTGCCGGTTCTGACCCAGCCGATCCCCGGCTGCGCCTTCGCGCCGCGCTGTACCTTCGCCACCGACCGCTGCCACGCCGAACGGCCGCCATTGGTCGAGAGCCGGCCGGGCCATGTCGCCGCCTGCTGGGAAACCGCCCGCGTGCTGGAGAGTGCCGCATGAGCGCCGAACATCCGAGCCTCGAAGTCCGCAAGCTGGTGAAGCATTTCCCGATTCTGGGTGGCTTTCTGCAGCGCCAGGTCGGTGCGGTGCGCGCGGTGGATGGCGTGTCGTTCAGCCTGAAGCGCGGCGAGACACTGGGCGTAGTCGGCGAATCCGGCTGCGGCAAATCCACCGTCGGCAAGACGGTACTGAAGCTGCTGGAACCGACATCGGGCGAAATCCTGCTGGGCGGGGTGGATGTCACGCATCTCAGCCAGGGCCAGATGTGGGAACATAGGCGGCGCATCCAGACCGTGTTCCAGGACCCGTATTCCTCGATGAATCCCCGGCTGCGGGCGGGCACCATCGTTGGCGAGCCGCTGGAGAATTACAGCCTCGCGCACGGCAAGGAGAAGGACGAGCGGGTCGCGGCCCTGTTCCAGCGCGTCGGCCTGCGGCCGGAGAACATGCGCAAATACACGCATGAATTCTCCGGCGGCCAGCGCCAGCGTCTCGGCATCGCCAAGGCGCTGTCGGTCAATCCCGACGTGATCGTGGCCGACGAGCCGGTATCCGCGCTCGACGTGTCGGTGCAGGCGCAGGTGCTGAACCTGATGATCGATCTGCAGGAGGAATACCGGCTCGCCTACCTGTTCATCAGCCATGATCTGGCGGTGATGCGCCATATCAGCCACCGCATCGCAGTGATGTATCTGGGCCGGGTGGTCGAACTGACCGACAAGCGCACGCTGTTCACGCGGCCGCTGCATCCCTATACCGAGGCGCTGCTGTCGGCGGCGCCGATCCCCGACCCGAAGAAGAAGCGCGCCGACCGGCTGATTCTGCAGGGCGATGTGCCGAGCCCCGCCAAGCCGCCGAGCGGCTGCCATTTCCACACCCGCTGCCCCTATGTGCTTCCCGAATGCCGGCAGATCGATCCGGCGCTGCTGGAGGTCGCCCCCGGCCAGCAGGTTGCCTGCCTCCGTCGACCGGTCGGCGGCGATGCCGCGCCGCTTACCCCCAGCATCTAACCCCCGTAACGAAAGCCTGTCGCATGTCTGCCGAATCGCTGCTGTCCCTGTCCGCCGTCGAATTGCGCCGCCGCATCGGCACGAAGGAGGTTTCCCCGGTCGAGCTGCTGGAAGCCTGCATTGGGCGTATCGAGGCGGTGAACCCGGCGGTGAACGCGATTGCCGCCAAGGGCTACAAACGCGCACGGGAAGAAGCGAAGGCTGCCGAGGCGGCGGTGCTGAAGGGCGGCGACCTGGGGCCGCTGCACGGTCTGCCGCTCGGCGTGAAGGATCTGCAGGATACCGAGGGGTTGCTGACCACGCACGGTTCGCCGCTCTACCGCGACAATGTGCCGAAGAAGGATTCGGCGCAGATCGCGCTGGCCCGGAAGGGCGGGGCCATCGTGACCGCCAAGACCAACGTGCCGGAATTCGGCGCCGGGGCCAACTCGCGCAACCCGGTCTGGGGCGCCACCGGCAACCCGTTTAACCCCACGCTGAATGCCGGTGGCTCGTCCGGCGGTTCGGCGGCGGCGCTGGCCTGCGACATGCTGCCGATCTGCACCGGCTCCGACACTGGCGGCTCCTTGCGCATCCCCGCCGCGATCTGCGGCATCGTCGGCTTCCGCCCCTCGCCGGGGCTGGTGCCGATGGACGGGCGCGGCCTCGGCTGGACGCCGATCTCCGTGCTCGGGCCGATGGGGCGGACTGTGGCGGATACCCGCCTGCTGTTCGCCAGCCAGGTCGGGGTGGATGACCGCGATCCGCTGTCGCAGCCGGTCGATCCGCAGGAAATCGCCGCCTATCGACCGGTCGATCTGGGGACGTTGCGCGTCGCCTGGAGTGCCGATTTCGGCCTGTGCCCGGTCTCGTCCGAGATCAAGCAGCTGATGCGCGGCCGCATGAAAGCGATGGGCCATCTGTTCAGGAGCTGCGACGAACTGGATTTCGATTTCGGCGAGGCGGACCGCATGTTCGACGTGGTGCGCGGGCAGAGCTACCTCGCGCGCTATCACCATTCCTACAATAACGAGCGCGAGAAGCTGGGGCCGAACATCATCGCCAATTACGAGCTGGCGGCCTCCATGTCGCTGGCCGACGCGGCCTGGGCGCATACCGAGCAGACCAGCCTGTTCCGCCGGTTCCAGGCGCTCTACAAGGACTATGACCTGATCCTGGCGCCGACCACGCCGGTCTCGCCCTTCCCCTGGGCACAGCTCTATCTGCAGGAACTCGAAGGCCAGAAGCTGCGCAACTACTATCACTGGCTGGCGCTGACCTACTTCATCACGCTGACCACCAACCCGTCGATCTCGCTGCCCTGCGGCGTCGATGCGCAGGGCATGCCGTTCGGGCTGCAGGCCATCGGCCGCTTCCGCGGCGATCTGGAGTTGCTGAACATCGCACAGGGCATGGAGCAGGCCTTTGCCGGCATTGCGGGCCTCGGCCGCCCGAAGCCGGATCTGGCGACGCTGGCGACGCCGCGTCCGGATCTGAAATCCATCGTCACGGCCCCGCCGGCGGAGAGTGTCTGAGAGTTTACAGAATCGTCATCCTCGGGCTTGACCCGAGGATCCATAGAAGCGGCGCTGTGCGCTGGATGGTCGGATCAAGTCCGACCATGACGACAGAATAGAGAGCAGAAAATGAACATCGAAAAGCTGAAGCGGGAGATCGCCCTCAATTATTCCACCCCGGCGGTGGTCATCGACCTCGACGTGGTGGAGCGCAACATCGCCCGCGTGCAGGCGCTGTGCGACAAGGCGGGCGTGGCCAACCGGCCGCACATCAAGACCCACAAGAGCCCGGTACTGGCCGCGCTGCAGCGTAAGGCCGGCGCGTCCGGCATCACCTGCCAGAAGCTGGGCGAGGCCGAGGTGATGGCCGATGGCGGGCAGGACGACATCTTCATCAGCTACAATCTGCTGGGCGACGAGAAGATGGGGCGCCTCGCGAAGCTGATGCAGCGCGTGACCATGCGCGTCGCCGCCGACAATCCCATCGTGGTTGGCGATCTGGCCAAGGCC
Source organism: Oceanibaculum nanhaiense (assembly GCF_002148795.1). Classification (NCBI taxonomy): domain Bacteria; kingdom Pseudomonadati; phylum Pseudomonadota; class Alphaproteobacteria; order Rhodospirillales; family Oceanibaculaceae; genus Oceanibaculum; species Oceanibaculum nanhaiense. The sequence goes on from NZ_MPOB01000013.1 coordinate 5,317, forward strand.
GCAGCTATGGCCGGAAAGTCGCTCGACGTGGTGGTGGAATGCGATACCGGGCGCAAGCGCTCCGGCGTCGAGAGCCCGGCGGGCGCGATTGCCGTCGCCCGCGCCATCAAGGAGGCCGACGGGCTGAATTTCGCCGGCTTCATGCTCTACCCGCCCGAGGATGCGATGGCGGAGACGCAGGTCTTTCTCGACACCGCAACGGCGGGCGTGCGCGACATGGGGCTGGAGGTCATGGTGGTGTCCTCCGGCGGCACGCCGAATCTCGTCAATCTCGGCAAGATCAAGGGGGCGACCGAGCATCGCGCCGGCACCTGCATCTTCAACGACCGGATGATGCTGGCCTGTGGTGCGGCCACGCTGGAGGATTGCGCGCTGACCGTCTATTCGACGGTGGTGAGCCGCGCCGCGCCGGAACGCGGCATCCTCGACGCCGGCTCCAAGACGCTGACCGTCGAGACCATGCCGGGGCTGGACGGGCACGGGCTGATCCTCGACCACCCGCAGGCGCGCATCCCGAAATTCTCGGAGGAACACGGCTTCCTCGACCTGTCGGCCTGCAATGAGCGGCCGGGCGTGGGCGAGGTGGTGCGCATCGTGCCGAACCATGTCTGCGTCGTCTGCAACATGGTGGACCGCTATGTCACCGTGCGCGGCGACGAGATAATCGGCGAACTGCCGGTGGCCGCGCGCGGCCGGCTGAGCTGAGAAGAGGGAGCGGGCAATGCACGATCTGGTGCTGAAGGGCGGCCGGGTGATCGATCCGGCGCAGGGGCTGGACAAGGTCACCGATGTCGGGTTCGCGGGCGGCAAGGTGGCCGCCCTCGGCGACGGGCTGGAAGGCAAGGAAGTCCGCGACGTTTCCGGCAAGATCGTCACGCCGGGCCTGATCGATCTGCACACCCATGTCTATTACGGCGGCACCTCGCTGGGTGTCGATCCCGATTCCTATGCGCGGCAGGCCGGCTGCACCACGCTGATCGACGCCGGATCGGCCGGGCCGGGCAACATTCTGGGCTTCCGCAAGCATGTGATCGAGCGCTCGGAAACCCGCATCGTGCCGCTGATCAATATCTCCTATCCCGGCATCTTCGCCTTCTCACTGAATGTGATGTTCGGCGAGAACGAGAATCTGCGCCTCATCTCCTCGCCGGAATGCCTGAAGGCGGCGCGCGAGCATGCCGATCTGGTGCGCGGCATCAAGGTTCGTGTTGGCCGCACCACCAGCGGCCCGATGGCGATTGCCCCGCTCGACATGGCGCTGGAGGTGGCGGACCATGCCGGGCTGCCGGTCATGGTGCATCTGGATTCGCCACCGCCCTACCGCAGCGAGGTCATGCCGCGCCTGCGCAAGGGCGATATCCTGACGCACTGCTTCCGGCCGTTCCCGAACAGCCCGGTGGCCGGCGACATGAATATCCATGACGATGTGCTGGAGGCGCGCGAACGCGGCGTGATCTTCGATATCGGCCATGGCAAGGGCAGCTTCGGCTTCGAGACCGCGCTGACGATGCTGAAACACGGCTTCCTGCCGGACGTGATCTCCAGCGACGTGCATGTGCTGTCGATCCAGGGGCCTGCCTTCGACCAGCTGTCCACCATGTCGAAATTCATGGCCATCGGCGTGCCGCTGGTGGAGGTGATCCGCGCCAGCACGATCAATGCGGCGAAGGCGGTGAACCTTGATGACCGCGGCACGCTGAAGCCCGGCCTGCTGGGCGATGCGACAGTGCTGGAGGTGGAGGAGGGCAGCTTCGATTTCCGGGATTCGACCGGAGAGACGCACAAGGGCACGCAGCATCTGCGCTGCGGCGGGATCGTGCTGAACGGCCGTTGGTGGTAGCGGGCGCTGGTGGTGAGGTCAGCGCACGCCGAGGAACGAGAGCAACAGGGTCATCGTCGCCACCGACAGGGTGGTGGACAGGATGATCGCGGTTGCCGCCTGCGCATCGCCGGCATTGTAGCGCGCGCCGAACAGATAGACGTTCACGCCGACTGGCACCGAGGACACGATCACCGCGACATGCAGCCACAGCGGCTCCAGCGCGAAGACGTAATGGCCGATCAGGAACACCATCAGCGGGTGCAGCCCGAGCTTCAGCGCCGTCATCAGCGTCGCCTCGCCCAGCACCGCACCGCCGATGCGGTAGCCGGCCAGCGACGCCCCCATGGCAAAGATGGCGCAGGGCAGGGCGGCCCGGCCCAGCGTCGCGGTCAGCTGGTCCACCACCTTCGGCAGGTCGAAGCCGCTAAAATGCCAGGTCAGCCCCAGCAGAACGGCGACGATGATCGGGTTGCGCACCAGCCCTTTGGCGATGTTGCGCGGAATCTGCCACATCTCCTGCCGGTTGCCGCGCGATCCCTCGATCAGGATGGTGATGACCGACATCAGCTGCCAGGAATGGAAGGCGATGATGAGGAACACCGGCAGCGCGCCTTCATCGCCATAGATTGTCAGGATCAGCGGAATACCCAGCAGCACCGTGTTGCCGAAGGCCCCGCCCATGCCAACGATGGAGGCGGTCGCGAAATCGCGTTTGAAGACGTATTTGCTGACCAGAAGGCCGGTCGCCCAGGCGATGTAGCCGCCGCCGAAATAGGCGATCAGGAAGCCCCACTCGACATCCTCTGGGAAATCCTGCGTCGCCATGGCGCGGAACATCAGCGCCGGGATCGCGAAATTGAACACAAAGGTGCTGAGGCCCTTGGTGGCGCCCTCCGAGAACAGGCCGAAGCGGGCGACGCCATAACCCAGGAACACGATCCCGAAGACCGGGACGATGATGTCCAGCAATATCTGCATGTCGGAACACGATCCGCTTGCGGTGAGTACGGCGCATCCTTTCGAGGACAGCCGGCTTTGTCGAGCACCAATCGCGCAAGGGAGATCAGCCTATGAAACAGGAGGTGAATGCCTTCGTTCCCGGCACATCCGTGAGGATCGCGGGGAAACCGGGCGGGCCGCTGTCGGACCTCAGCTTCGCGGCGAAGGATCTGTTCGATGTGGCGGGCCATCCGACCGGCGGCGGCAATCATGACTGGGCGAAGTATTATCGTATCCCCACGTCGCATGCCTGGACCGTTCAGGCGCTGCTCGATGCCGGTGCCACGCTGATCGGCAAGACCATCACCGACGAAATCTCGCTCGGTATCTTCGGCGAAAGCGCCTATGACGGCACGCCGCTGAACAGTGCCGCCCCGGACCGGGTGCCGGGCGGTTCCTCCTCCGGTTCCGCCGCCGCCGTGGCGGCCGGGCTGTGCGACACCGCGCTGGGCACCGATACCGGCGGCTCGGTGCGCGTGCCCTCCAGCTTCTGCGGGCTATACGGCATCCGTCCGACGCATGGCCGCGTCAGTGTCGAAGGTCTGATGCCGCAGGCACCGAGTTCCGACACGGCCGGCTGGTTCGCCCGCGATGCCGCGGTTTTCGCGCGGGTGTCGGCGGTCATGCTGCAGGAGGCGATACCAGAGGCGTTGCCTACGAAACTGCTGATCGCGACCGACGCCTTCGGTTTCGCCGATGCCGGAGTTGCAGAGGCGCTGCACCCGATGGTGGAACGGCTGGCCGCACTGCTCGGCAATTCCGATGAGGTGCTGATGGCGCCACCGGGCCTGTCGGTCTGGGGCCGGGCGCAGCGCGTGCTGCAGCCCTATGAGGCGTGGCAGACCTTCCAACCCTGGCTGGACGCCGTGAATCCGCGCCTCGCCTTTACCGTGGCGCGCGGGCTGATCGCCGGATCGCAGGTGACGCAGGAGGAGCGCAGCTGGGCCAGTCTGATGCGGCAGGAGGTGCGCGGCAGGCTGCGCCATCTGCTGCCGGCGGGCACCATCCTGTGCCTGCCGACGACGCCGTTCCCGGCACCCTTGCGCGGGCGGAGCGTCTCGGAACAGCAGGCCGACCGCGACCGCATCCTGTGCCTGTGCGGGCATGGCGGGCTGGCCGGCATGCCGCAGGTGAATTTGCCGGGATCGACGGTGGGCGGGCTGCCCATTGGCCTCTCGATCCTGGGTGGCACCGGCACCGACGCGACCCTGGTTGCAGTGGCAAAAGCGATGGAGAACAATCAATGACTGACATGACCCCGAATATCCCCGAGGTGCTGGCCGAGGTAACGGCCCTGTTCGAACGCTACGAGAAGGCGCTGGCGGAGAAGGATGTCGATGTGCTGGACGACACGTTCTGGAACAGCCCGCTGACCATCCGCTATGCCATGCACGAGAATGGCTACGGTTTCGACGAAATCCACAGTCACCGGGTGCGCCGGCCGAAGGGGCCGGGCATCAAGGAGAAGCGGCTGCGCCTGGAGATCATGACGCTGGGCCGCGACTTCGCCACCACCAACCTGGAATTCAAGATCCGCGACAAGGATCTGATCGGTCGCCAGAGTCAGACCTGGGTGCGCTTTCCCGATGTCGGCTGGAAGGTCGTCGCCGCCCATGTCTCCACCATGGACAAGGCGCCGCTCTGGTAGCCGCCTGGCCAGTCTGGGGTTAGCGCAGCGCCTGAAGCCAGTTCTGCGTCCTTGCCATGTCCGGATCGCGGCCCTCCGCCGCGGTCCGGCAGATCTTCGCCACCTCGCGGTTCTTGAAGGCGCACTCGATGGCCAGCTCCTGCGCGCGTGCCTTCTCACCCTTGCGAAGGTGGTGATGGATCAGCGGCGGGTAGAGTGCGGCCGGGCGCTGGAATTCCTCCCAGGCGTTGGCCAGAACCCGTGCGGCGCTATCCATTGAGCCGGCCTTGCGGTTCAGCTGTTCCAGATCCTTATAGACCGACAGCGGGACGTACGGATCGTTCAGCGCCAGTTCCAGATTCTGCATGGCGCGGTCCCGGTGTCCCTGTTCCAACCGCACCTTGTAGAAGGCATAGCGGGTCCATGCGTGGTTGTTGTACGGGCCGCTGACGGCGCTTCGTGCGGCTTTTTCGGCGGCGGACAGATCGCCCTTTTCGGCCAGGTCCAGCGCCGTGCTGGCATCCCTGTAAGCCTCGGCGAATTCCATGAATTCCTTCGACTTGCGGACCTGTTCGAGCGGTAGGGAGGTCATCGCCGGCGGAATCTCGTCGGCATATTCCCTGTCGAAATAATCCCTGATGGATTCGAGCCTGTCCGTGGCGCTGCGATGGTCGGCGGAGGCGCGGTCGAGCGCGGTGCTGAACTCCAGCGTCGCCGCCTGCAGCACATTGCCCAGCGCGCCGCCGATATTGCCCTGGCTGGTTTGCAGCTGGATTTCCTCCTCCAGCGCCTTCCTGACTTCCTGATAAGGGTCGGGCTTGCTGGCTTCGACGAGTTCCGCTTCCTCCATCTTCTGCATCAGCGCGAACATGCCGTCATAATTGTAGCCAGCGGCGATCAGCAGATCGAGCCCCAGCAGGTCGGCCTCATCCTCATGTTCGCGTGTCCAGCTGGGGAACAGCCCCTTCGAGGTTGCCGTCATGGCAGCCTCCGCCACGATGAGGATGCGCGCGGCCTTCGCCGCCATCTCGTTACCCTTGCCGATCTGCTGTGCCAGGCCGGAGGCGAGGCCCAGCATCAGTTCGGCTCCCGATACGAGATTGCCCTGGCGCTGCTCGAACCAGTCGAGATCGTGATGGCCGCGCAGCACATGGCTGATTTCATGCGCCAGCAGGGCTGCCAGTTCGTCTTCGCTGTCGGCCTGCAGGATGGAGGCCATCGGGATGGCGATGGTGCCGTCCGGCAGTGCCTTGGCCTCGCCATAGCGCTCGCTGGCCGTGACATAGATCATGATCGGCGCGCCGCGAATCGGTGAATGCTCCAGCAGCCGCCGCGCAATCCCGGCGAGATAGGCGTCCAGCACGGGCAGGGCGACGATGCCGCGTTCGTCCATCCGCAGCATGGTCATGCCGGAAATCTGCTCGAATTCCGGCTGGCTCACATCCTTCGCTTCGACCTTCTGTTCGGTACTGCCGGAAGCGTCACCGCCGCCACCGAAACTGAATGTGGCGGAGGAGGTCGAGGATTTTTCGGCGGCTTCCTGCATGGCCGCTTCCAGCGGCGGCTTCCACGCGCCCGGCGTCAGCGTATCGATGAATCGCCCGTCAAACTCGTCCTTGGTGTCCGTGCCGGGCAAGATGCGGTCGAGGAAAGCGTGCGCGGGGGCGGCTGGCCAGACAATGCTGGCCAGGAGAAGCGCGACAAGAGCAAGTCTGGCGGGGCGGGGGAATATCATCGCTGGCTCCTAGGGCTTGCACTTTTCCAGATTGCCACGCGTCGAGGCGTAGCTCGTCACCTGATCGCGGCAACGCACCTCGACGGTGATCTTCTCGTCGGTCTCTACCTGGTGTGGCGCCAGCCAGTAGTGCTTGCCGCCAATCTCCACCTTCAGCCGGTTGTTCGGCGCGACTTCCAGAATGGCGATCGGTGTCTCTACCGTTTCGCCAGGCAGGGAGTCCACCCGTGGCCCGTCGGCGGCGCTATAGAGGTTCAGCTTCTTCGATTTTATGGCCATGACCTGACCCGGTTCTGCCAGCGTCGGCGTGGCGAAATGCAGGGCAAGGGACAAGGCGACGAAAGCGGCCACAGCCAAGAGGGGGCGGGGTGAGAATTTCATCTTTTCCTCCTATGCAGGAAGCCGGGAGCTGCCCCTGCGCGCCAGATAGCGCAACAGGACGAGACCGCCCATGGCGGCAAGGCTTTTCGGCAGGTGAATGATGGTACGAGCCGCCGAGGCGGTGAAAATACCCCACAAATTGATGGGGGCGAGCTTCAGCTGCTCGAAGGCGAACAGCGCGATGCCGATCTTCGCCGCCCAGATCGCGGTCAGCCCGGCAAGGATCGCCAGGACGACAAAGATCAGCCATCCGCCGGTGCGAACCAGAATGTGCCAGGCCCCCGCACCGGCCGGAAAGGAGAGGTGCGTTGCGTCCAGTGTCCGGAGGAAGATCGATGTCAGGATCTGGACGATGATCAGTGCGGCGATGTTCGTCGCGAGGCTGGATGTCACCGGCCCGAACAGGGTGCCGCTGTCGTGGCGGACATAGCGGCTGCCGCCATTGCCATCGCCATAGACCAGCAGATTGTCCAGCGCCATGGCGTGCCAGAAGACACCGGGCAGGGGCTGGTGCGCCGGCAGGGCAACCAGATCGTCGGCCATCGCGAAGCTGCTGCCGATCAGGATGTATTTGTTCTCGAGATGCCGTTCCAGCACATCGCCGCCCTGTTTGTGCAGATCGCCGGCTGCCAGGGTCACATGCGGCGGACAGATCTGCCGGTACGGAGAACCGCCATTCTCTGCCCTGGGCGCGATGCCGGCGAAATCGAGACCGGCCATCCCCAGAAAGGCACCGGCAATGCGCAAGGGCCGGCTTTCCGGCAGATCGCGGCAGGCAAAGATGCCCGCCCCCTGCGTGCTGCCGCCACGCGGCGGCCAGACGATGGACATACGCTGGTTCGGATCGTCATTGGCGATGCAGGTGCCGGCTGCCACACCGCCCCGGAACAGGGCGCAGGCGGCGGACAGGCGCCCGTTCCGGGAATCGTGCAGCGGGTAATAGGCCGGATTGTAGGTGACGCTGACCTCGCCCGCTGAAGGTCCCGGCAGGTCGAAGATAACGGTCTTGTCCTGGCCTTCGGCTTTCTCCCCGCCGGACAGGAAGATCGGAACCGGCGTGTCGTGGTAGCTGTCATAGTCGGCCAGCACGGCTTGCAGCCGGTCATATCCCGGCGCATTCCGCCGGCTCAGGAAACCAACATCGATGAACACCGCCTTTGGCTGGAAATCCAGGATCACTTCCAGCATGCGGGCATAGACGGAGTAGGGCGGCGGCCAGATGCCCATCTCCGGCGATTCCTCGGCAAAGGCGGCAAGATCGTCATCGGTCATCAGAATGACCGTGATGTTGTCGCGCTGCGTGTCCGGATAGTCAGGCCGGATGATCTGGTAGAAGAAGGCATCCGACTCCAGCTGGGTCTTCTCCGTCAGATCGAACGGGTCGAGCAGGGCAACCAGCAGCGTCAGCAGGATCGCGGGCAGGGCCGTCAGTCCGGCCAGATCGGCCCAGCGGATGACCGGGGTGCCATAAGGGTACCAGCGCAGGGTGAAGACCGGGCGTGTGAAGGCCCGCTTCAGCCGCCGCCTTGCCCGCAGGGAACCGCGCAGGAGGCGTGCCCTTTGCGCTGGCCGTTCAGCGGTTTCGGGCGAAATGCCGCTATCCGAGGTTTCGCCCTGGACCACCGTCATGCTCCGTGCGGTAAGGCTGCGCGTGGCATCGCACCCGCACATCCGGGAAGATTAACCCATCTTGGGTTGTGGAATAATGAAAAATGCGCGCGATGGACGGGTTTGTGCGTACCGCTATTCGACAAGCGCGAAGAAGGCGCCGAAGGGCGGCAGCGCGATCCGGTCATCCTGGATTTCGCCGGCGTCCAGACCATGATTGTTCAGCTCTTCGCGCACCTGGTATGGCAGCGCCACGCTGCGCGGCGTGTCTTCCAGATTGAAGGCGGCGAGCAGCTTCTCCTCACCCAGGGTCCGGGTAAAGGCGACGAGATTGGATTCCGCCGTGAGGAAGTCGATACCGCCCAGAATCAGCGTCTCCTGGCCGTGCCGCCAGCGCAGGAACTTGCGGGTGAAGCTCAGCACCGAATTCGGATCAGCCTCCTGCGCGCCAACGCTGCGGCGCAGATGTTCGTTCGGGACCGGCAGCCAGCCATCGACGGTGGAAAACCCGGCATGGCGGTCATTGTCGTCCCACGGCATCGGCGTGCGGCAACCATCGCGCCCCGGGAAATCCGGGAAAAAATTCAGCCCGTACGGATCCTTGATCTGCTCATAGGGCACGTCGGCTTCCGGCAGGCCCAGCTCTTCGCCCTGATAGAGGAAGATGCTGCCGCGCAGGCAGGTCAGCAGCGCGATCAGCAGCTTGCAATAGGCATCCGGCGCATCGCGCCCGCCCCAGCGGGTGGCGACGCGCGACACGTCATGATTGCTGAAGGCCCAGCTCGGCCAGCCATGGCGGCGGCTGTCATGGAACGGAAAGAAGGTTTCCGGCAGCAGCTGGGTGTCCAGCGTTTCGCCCAGCAAAGCGAAGGAATAGGCCGTGTGCAGCGGGCCTCCCAGGCCGGCATATTCCTGCATGACCTTCAGGCTGTCGTCGGCGGCGATCTCGGCGATCAGGACGATATCGCCATACTCCTGTGCGACATTCCGCAGATACCGCAGGAAATCGAGGCTTTCCGGCTGCGTCTTGTCGTAGATATGGAGCTGGCGGTTATAGGGATTGTTGGGCTTCACGCCATCGGTCGGCGGGGCTTCCGGCGGGCGCGGCGGGTTGGAGCGCAGCAGCGGATCGTGCATCAGGAAATTGCAGGCATCGAGACGGAAACCATCGACGCCACGCTCCAGCCAGAAACGGCATTCGGTGATCAACGCTTCCTGCACCTCGTTATTGTGCAGGTTCAGGTCCGGCTGCTCCGGCAGGAAATTATGCAGGTAATATTGTTCGCGGCGCGGTTCCCAGGTCCAGGCCGGGCCGCCGAACATCGACAGCCAGTTGTTCGGCGCCGTGCCGTCGGGCCGTGGGTCGGCCCAGACATACCAGTCTTGCTTGGGATTGGCGCGCGTGCGGCGGGATTCCTGGAACCAGCGGTGCCGGATCGAGGTGTGGCTCAGCACCATGTCGATGATGACTTTCAGCCCATGCCGGTGCGCGGCGGCCAGCAGCAGGTCGAAATCCTTCAGCGTGCCAAAGATCGGATCGACTTCCCGGTAATCCTCGATGTCATAGCCGAAATCGACCATCGGCGAGCGATAGAAGGGCGATATCCAGATCGCATCGACACCAAGCTGCGCGACATAGGGAATCCGCCGCAGGATGCCGGGCAGATCGCCAATGCCATCGGCGTTGCTGTCCTGAAAGCTGCGCGGATAAATTTGATAAATAACCGCGCCGCGCCACCAATCGCTCATCAATACCTCAAGAAAAATATTGGTTTATGTGTGTGGATTAATTGGTTTATTGTTCAGTAAATACCGCTCTCATATTAATTGTTATTTCATTTTTTGGACTTTTCCATTCTAAAAAAACCTCCATGAATTTCTCGTCGGCGGGGGTGATGCCACAGGGGGTGGAATTTAATGGGGTATCCACTATAATCGGAGGGATCATCCTATCCAATTTCGACTTTCAACGATGCGCGACAAAGGAGAGCGGACGTGACCGCCAACGGTTCAGCCATGGATACACGAGCCATGGATACACGAGACGGTGGGGCCGACAACAGGCTTATGGCGGAGTCTCCCTTCGATAAGGTCGCCGTGATCGGTGCCGGCGCCTGGGGTACGGCCCTGGCGATGACCGCGCATCGTGCCGGCCGGCGCGTATCGCTATGGGCGCGCGAGGCGGAGATTGTCGAGGCGGTCGCCAGGGATCGCCGCAATCCGTTCCTGCCGGATTATCCCTTGTCGCCGGAAATCGCCGTGTCCGGCGATATGGCGGCGGTTGTGGCCGATGCCGGGCTGGTCATCCTGGTGGTGCCGTCGCAGTTTTTGCGGCCGATGACACGTGCGGTCGAGGCGGCGTTGGCGCCCGGCGTGCCGGTGGTGATCTGCGCCAAGGGCATCGAGACCGACAGCGGCAAGCTGATGTCCCAGATCGTGGCGGAGGAGATGCCGGGCAGGCCGCAGGCCGTGCTGTCCGGCCCCAGTTTCGCTGCGGAGGTGGCGGAAGGCCAGCCGACTGCCGTGACCATCGCCTCGGAGGATGCGGTTGGCGGTGCGGTGGAGGCGACAGCAAGCCTTGCCGCGAAAATCTGCCTGGCGCTTGGCAGCGATAATTTTCGCCCCTACATCTCTGACGATCCGGTCGGTGTCGAAGTTGGCGGCGCGGTGAAGAACGTACTGGCCATCGCCTGCGGCATCGCCGACGGGCTGGGGCTGGGCTCCAACCCGCGCGCGGCGCTCATCACCCGGGGGCTGGCCGAACTGAAGCGGCTGGCCGAGGCGCTGGGCGGCCGCCGCGAGACGGTGACCGGTCTGGCTGGTATCGGCGACCTGACGCTGACTTGTTCCAGCACGCAGTCGCGCAATTTTTCCTTCGGCCGTGCGCTCGGCCAGGGGCAGACGCCGCAACAGGCGCTGGCCGGCAAGAAATCCGTCGCGGAAGGTGCTGTGAACGCGCGCTCCGTCACCCAGCTCGCCCGCCGGCTTGGCGTCGAGATGCCGATCTGCGAGGCGGTGAACGCCATCCTGCATGACGGGCTGTCGATTCAGGATGCGGTGCAGGCACTGCTGACGCGTCCGATCAAGGCAGAATCCCGCGAACTGGAACCGCATGTAACCCTGCCGCATCCTTCAGCGGCAACGGAACCGCAACCTAACGACATGGTGTAATGCAAAATCTCAATCTCATTCTGGCGACCGATCTTGATGGCACGTTCCTGGGTGGCAGCGACGAACAGCGCCGCGCCCTCTATGACCAGCTGAATCAGCGCGACGACGCGCTGCTGATCTTCGTCACCGGGCGCGATCTCGATTTCATCCGCGGGCTGATCGAACAGCCGGGCATGCCGCGGCCGCACTACATCATTGGCGATGTCGGTACCACCATCGTCAATGGCCGTGATTTCGCCCCGCTGGCTGAGGTGCAGGACGAGATCGGCGCGCTGTGGGGGGATGCCGGCGACCGGGTGCGGGCGATGCTGGCGGACGAACCGGGGCTGGAATTGCAGCCCACGCCGTTTCACCGCCGGGTCAGCTATTATTATCAGCCGGACGCGTTGCGTCCCGAGACGCTGCGCAAGATCGAGCAGGCCGGCTTTGACTGGCTGCTGTCGGCGGAAACCTTCCTGGACGTGCTGCCGAAGGGCGTGGCCAAGGGGCCGACGCTGCTGCGCACGGTCGCGGCGCTTGGCCTGCCGCAGGACCGCGTGCTGGTCGCCGGCGATACGCTGAACGATCTGTCGCTGTTCGAGACGCAGCTGAAGGGGGTCGCGGTCGGCAATTCAGAACCGAAGCTGATCGACGCCATCGACGGCTATGACTGGGTCTATCGCAGCCCGTTGCCGGGCGCGGCGGGAATCGCCGATGCGTTGCGGCATTTCCGGATGCATCCAAAGGCAATCGAGGGGGAGAAAATCTCATGAGCAAATCGGATCTCGTCATCGTCTATCACCGCCAGCCCTATGAGGAGGCGATGGAGGGCGGTCGGCGGGTCTATCGGGAGAACAAGAGCCCGAACGGCATCGTGCCGACCCTGAAGAGCTTCTTCGGCCGCATTGCCGAGGGCCGCGGCGCCTGGGTCGCCTGGAAGCAGGTGGCGGCGAAGCAGCAGGAGAAGTTCGACCGCGTCATCCGGATCTCGGACAGCTATGGCGACTATGCGGTTTCCCGGCTGCCGCTGACGCCGGAACAGGTGAAGAGCTTCTACCATGTGACCTCGAAGGAGGCGCTGTGGCCGATCCTGCATTCCTTTCCCTGGCTGTTCCGTTACGAGAATGCCGACTGGAACACGTTCCGTGAGGTGAACTGGCTGTTCGCCGAGGCCGCCGCCGCGCAGGCCGAGGATGACGCGCTGGTCTGGGTGCATGACTATAATCTCTGGCTGGTGCCGAAATATCTGCGGCAGATCAAGCCGTCGCTGAAGATCGCCTTCTTCCACCACACGCCGTTTCCGGGCCCGGACGTGTTCAACGTGCTGCCCTGGCGCACCGAGATCGTGGACAGCCTGCTCGATTGCGACCTGATCGGCTTCCATATCCCGCGCTATTCCAAGAATTTTGCCGATGTCGCGCGCTCGCTGCGCAATGTCGATGTCGATACGGCCGTACCGGTCGAGGACGGTATGTCGCCGGTCGGTATGGCGCTGTCGGAGCCGGTCGCCCCGGTGCGGCTGCGGCACAATGGCCGGACCGTCAACCTCGATGCTTTCCCGGTCGGTACCAATCCGGAGGTCATTACCGAGCTGCTGAATGGCGAGCCCAGCCGGCAGATTCAGAAGACCATCCAGGAGGAGCTGGAAGGCCAGCGGCTGATCCTGGCGGTCGGCCGGACTGACTACACAAAGGGCATGAAGGAAACCTTGCAAGCCTATGAAAGGCTTCTGGAACGCCGGCCGGAACTGCATGGCAAGGTGAAGCTGCTGCTGGTCTCGGTCTCGGCCGCCAGCGGCATGAAGATCTATCGCGATACGCAACGCGAGATCGAGGGGCTGGTGGGCCGCATCAATGGCCGTTTCACCAATCTGCGCTGGTCGCCGGTCTTCCTGTTCTCCAACGCCATCCCGTTCGACCGGCTGATCGCCTATTACAAGATGGCGGATATCTGTCTGATCGCGCCGTTGCGGGACGGGCTGAACCTTGTTGCCAAGGAGTTCGTGGCGGCAAAGCAGGGCGATCTCGGCGTGTTGGTGCTGTCGGAATTCACCGGCTGCGCCGTCGAACTGCCGCAGGCCGTGTTGGCCAACCCCTATTCGGCGCGCGCCATGGATGCGGCGCTCGACCAGGCGCTCGACATGTCGGTCGAAGAACAGCAGGAGCGCATGCGCGCAATGTACCAGAATGTGCTGCATTACGACGTGTCACGCTGGGCGCACCATACGCTGGAACGTTTCGGCGAGATCGGCGAGGGCTTGCGCACCAAGCCGGAAGCGGCGGCCTGATCGCAGCTTTACGGGCAGGAGGGTACAAGGGACGGTTCCATGGGGTGTCCACCCGGCAGCATATACGGCAGGGCGTTTGGCGTTCTTGCCGTGCTTCTCATCGGCGTTTGCGGCCTTTCGGCGGCGCCCGCCGCGCAGGGCGTGCGCATCGCGATCTCCTGCGGCGCCGTCGGGGTGGAGCTGGAACTGTGCCGCGAGGGCGTCTCCGCCTGGGAGGAGTTGACCGGCAACCGGGTTGAGATCGTCTCGACACCGAATTCCTCGACCGAGCGCCTGGCGCTCTATCAGCAGATGCTGGCGGCTGGTGCCAACGATATCGACGTGTTCCAGATCGACATCGTCTGGCCCGGCATATTGGGCGGCTATTTCATCGATCTCGCCCCTTATGCGGATGATGAACCGGCACGGCATTTTCCCCAACTGATCGCGAATGACACGGTGGAGGGCAAACTGGTGGCGCTGCCCTGGTGGACCGATGCCGGTGTGCTGTTCTACCGCCGCGATTTGCTGGAAAAGCACGATTTCGACCCGCCGGAAACCTGGGCGGAGCTGACCGCCATTGCCGGCACTGTGCAGCAGGCGGAGCGCGAGGCGGGCGAGAACGACCTTTGGGGCTATGTCTGGCAGGGCCGCGCCTATGAGGGATTGACCTGCAACGGGTTGGAATGGATCGACGCGTTCGGCGGCGGCACCATCGTCGCCGATGACGGCACGATCACCGTGAACAATCCGCGTGCCGCCGAGGCGCTGGATCTGGCGGCCTCATGGATCGGCACGATCTCCCCGCGCGGTGTGCTGAACTATGACGAGGAGGCAGCGCGCGGCGTGTTCCAGAGCGGCCGTGCGGTGTTCATGCGCAACTGGCCCTATGCTTGGTCGCTGGCGCAAGGCGAGGACAGCCCGGTGCGGGGCAAAGTCGGCGTGGTGGCGCTGCCATCGGGGTCGCCGGACGGGCAGCGCAGCGCCTGCCTCGGCGGCTGGCATCTGGCGGTCTCGCGGTTTTCCGATCACCCGGCCGAGGCGGCCGATCTGGCGCTGTTCCTGACCAGCGCCGAGCGGCAGAAGGTGCGCGCCGTGCGCGGTTCCTACAACCCGACGCGCCCGGCCCTCTACGAGGATGCGGAGGTGCTGGCGGTCAGCCCGTTCTTCGAGACGCTCTATAAAACCTTCGAGAACGCCAATCCGCGCCCGGCGCGGGCGACCGGCACACGCTATAACCGCGTCTCCTACGCTTTTTCGCGCGCGGTGCATGAAATCCTGTCCGAGGGCATCGACCCGGCACCACGCCTGGCCGAGCTGGAGCGCGACCTGCTGCGCCTCAGCCGTGGCGGGCAATGGTAGGGAGGAGGGAGCATGACCAGCGACCTGACCCGTTCCCGCATCCGTTCCGCCTGGCTGTTCCTGGCGCCGATGCTGCTGGTGCTGGCGCTGGTTGCCGCCTGGCCGCTGGCCCGCACCCTGTATTTCAGCCTGACCGATGCGGAACTGTCGCGGTTTGGCGAGTACAGCTTTGTCGGCTTCGCGAACTTCCTGGCGTCGGAGCGCGGCGTTACCTACGGCATCCTGGCAGACCCGCTATGGTGGAAGGCGGTCGGGAACACGCTGTTGTTCGCCCTGGTGTCTGTGTCCTTCGAGACCGTGTTGGGCGTCATTATCGCGCTGGTGCTGAACGCGCAGTTCCCCGGCCGCGCCCTGATGCGCGCCGCCGTGCTGATCCCCTGGGCGATCCCGACCGTGGTGTCGGCCAAGATGTGGGCCTGGATGCTGCACGACCAGTTCGGCATCGTGAACGATGCGCTGCTGCGCCTCGGCGTGATCGCGGCGCCGGTGGCCTGGCTCGCTTCCAGCGATCTGGCGCTATGGTCGGTGGTGGCGGTCGATGTCTGGAAGACCACGCCCTTCGTCGCGCTGATGGTGCTGGCGGCGCTGCAGATGCTGCCGCGTGACTGCTATGAGGCGGCACGGGTGGACGGCATCCATCCGATCCGGGTGTTCTTCCATGTCACCCTGCCGCTGATCAAGCCGGCGCTGATCGTCGCGGTGATCTTCCGGCTGCTCGATGCGATGCGGGTGTTCGACATCGTGTACATCATGACCGGCAATGCCGAGGCGACGATGACCATGTCGGTCTATGCCCGCCAGCAATTCGTGGATTTCCAGGATGTCGGCTTCGGTTCCGCCGCCTCGACGCTGCTGTTTGCCGCCATCGCGCTGTTGACGGTGATCTACCTGATGGCAACGCGCGCCGATCTGGGCGGGAGGGCGCGATGATGCGGCTGCTGAAAGGGGCGGGGTTCTGGCTGCTGGTGGCGGCGATCCTGTTCTATCTGCTGTTCCCGTTCTATTACGCGGTGCTGACCTCGCTGAAGAGCGGCTCGGCGGTGTTCCAGGTGGATTACTGGCCGAAAGAACTGGATTTCTCCAACTATGTCCGGGTTTTCACCGAACAGCCTTTCGCGCGGAACATCCTGAACTCGCTGCTGGTGTCTTTCGCCGTGGTGGCGCTGTCGCTGTCACTGGGGCTTGGGGCGGCCTTCGCGCTGGGCCGCGTGCGTTTCCGCGGACGCATGACGCTGCTGCTGACCATCCTCGGAGTCTCCATGTTTCCGCAGGTGGCGGTGCTGTCCGGCATGTTCGAACTGGTGCGCGGACTCGGCCTCTACAACAATCTGCTGAGCCTCGTGCTGTCCTATCTGATCTTTACCCTGCCGTTCACGGTCTGGGTGCTGACCACCTTCATGCGCGGCCTGCCGGGCGAGATCGAGGAAGCGGCAATCCTGGAGGGCGCCACGCCTTTCGTGCTGGTCACCCGCATCTTCCTGCCGCTGTTGTGGCCGGCGATGGTGACCACCGGCCTGCTGGCCTTCATCGTTGCCTGGAACGAGTTTCTGTTCGCGCTGACCTTCACACTGACCAACACGCAGCGCACGGTGCCGGTCGCCATCGCGCTGATCACCGGCGGCAGCGAGCACGAACTGCCCTGGGGCAACATCATGGCGGCCTCCGTCACCGTCACCGTGCCGCTGATCCTGCTGGTGCTGGTGTTCCAGCGCCGTCTGGTGGCCGGGCTGACGGCCGGCGCGGTCAAGGGATAGGGAAACATGGCGTCTGTCAGACTGGAAAAACTCCGCAAATCCTTCGGCAGGACCGAGGTGATCCGCGATATCGACCTGGAGATCGCGGATGGCGAATTCGTCGTCTTCGTCGGCCCGTCGGGCTGCGGCAAATCCACGCTGCTGCGGCTGATCGCCGGGCTGGAGGATGCCACATCCGGCGACATCTGGATCGGCGAGGACCGGGTAACGCTGACCGAGCCGGCAAAGCGCGGCGTCTCCATGGTGTTCCAGTCCTATGCGCTCTATCCGCATATGACCGTCCGCAAGAACATCGGCTTCGGTCTCAGCCTGTCCGGCACCGCGAAAGGGACGGTGGAAGAACGGGTAGGCCGTGTCGCGGGCATGCTGCAGATCGGCGAGTTGCTGGACCGGCGGCCGCGCGAACTGTCGGGCGGGCAGCGCCAGCGCGTCGCCATCGCGCGCGCCATCGTGCGCGAGCCGCGCGTCTTCCTGTTCGATGAGCCGCTGTCCAATCTCGATGCCGCGCTGCGCGTGCAGACCCGCGTCGAGATCGCGAAGATGCACCATGATCTCGGTGCGACGATGATCTATGTCACGCATGATCAGGTGGAGGCGATGACGCTCGCCGACCGCATGGTGGTGCTGAATGGCGGCCGGGTGGAGCAGGTGGGCAAGCCGGCCGACCTGTATCACCGGCCGGACAATCTGTTCGTCGCGCGCTTCCTGGGCTCACCGCCGATGAATCTGCTGCCGGTGAAGGCCGGTACCAAAGGGCTGGACTTGCCCGCCGCGCGCAAGGCCGAGACGCTGGGTGTCCGCTCGGAGGATATCGCCTTGAGTGCTGACGGCCCGCTGGAAGCGAAAGTGACGCTGGTGGAGGAACTGGGCGAGACAAGGCTGGTGCATGCAACGCTGTCCGACGGTACAGGCCTTGCCTTCCGCCATCGTGAAGACCCGTCGCCGCGCCGGGGGGACAGCGTCAGGCTGGCGCTCGATCCGGCGCGCTGCCATTTGTTCGACAAGGATGGAAAGCGGCTCTAGCCAATCTTCTGGCCGATTGCCCGGAACACATCCTCGAACATCTCCGGTGTCAGCCGGCCGGTGTTCGTGTTGTAGCGCGAGCAATGATAGGAATCCGCCAGCAGCACACCGTCCGGCATTTCGTGCAGCGCGCCATGCCCGAAGGGATAGAGCACCTTGCGCACGCCATAGGCGGACAGCACGGAGGTATGCGCGATCGAGCCCAGCGCCAGGATGATGCGCAGGGAGGGCAGGGTGGCCAGCTCCGACTTCAGATAGGGCCGGCAGGCATTGATCTCCGCCGGGGTTGGCTTGTTCTGCGGCGGCACGCATTTCACCGCATTGGTGATACGGCAGCCCTGGAGGCGCAACCCGTCGGCCGGATCGCGGCCATAGTCGCCTTTCGCCCAGCCGAACTTTACCAGGGTCGGGTAGAGCAGGTCGCCGGCGTAATCGCCGGTGAAGGGGCGGCCGGTGCGGTTCGCCCCCTTCAGGCCGGGTGCAAGCCCGACGATCAGCAACTTTGCCGAGGCGTCGCCGAAAGGCGGGACGGGCGCGTTGAAGAAGCCGTCATGCTTCTGCCGGTTCTCTGCCCGGAACTCAGCCAGCCTTGGACAGATCTGGCAGTCGCGCGCGGGCTGCAGGGCGCCCGGTATCACCGCCGGCCGCCGGAGCGATCCTGGAAGATAACCTCGGCCTCGCCTTCGCCCTCGACCTCATCCTCGTCATCGAAATCGTCTGGGCCGGCGAAGCGTTCCTGGCGGTCGTCGCGGCGCGGCCCCTGATGCTTGCGCGCGATCTCACCTTCGATATCCATCAGTTCGATGAAACTGTCGGCCTGGCGGCGCAGCTCGTCGGCCACCATCGGCGGGTTGGAGCGCACGGTGCTGACCACCGACACGCGCACGCCCTTGCGCTGCACCGCCTCGACCAGCCGGCGGAAATCGCCATCGCCGGAAAACAGGATGATGTGATCGACACGCTCGGCCATTTCCATCACGTCGATGGCCAGCTCGATGTCCATATTGCCCTTCACCTTGCGGCGGCCGCTGGAGTCGGTGAACTCCTTGGTCGGCTTGGTGACCATGGTGTAGCCATTGTAATCCAGCCAGTCGATCAGCGGCCGGATCGGCGAATACTCGGCATCCTCGACCAGCGCCGTGTAGTAGAAGGCGCGGAGCAGGCGGCCGTGCTGCGAAAAGAACCCGAGAAGCTTCTTGTAATCGATGTCGAAGCCGAGGGCACGGGCGGCTGCGTAAAGATTTGATCCATCGATAAAAAGAGCAGTCTTTTCTTCACTGTAAGATATCATTTCCTGGCTTTCTCGAATATGTGCTTGGTCAAAAGAATTGAAGGTTAATTTCTCGTCATTAACTGTTCTATTATCCCATAAACAGTCGGATTTCGCTATTTATCTAAGGTGCATAATTGGTTATGGCAAGGGGCGATATCCGCCTTTGTTCGGGATGATGTGCGGCGGAGTGGAAAAGAGGCGGGGCGATGATTCTGGTGGCAATAGGCTCCAACCTGCCAGGTGCCGGGTTCGATACGCCGCGCGCGGTCTGCCTTGCCGCGCTGGAGGCGTTAGAGCGCGAACCGGACATCCGGGTCGTCGCACGCTCGCGCCTGTTCGAGAGCGCGCCGGTGCCCTTGTCCGATCAGCCCTGGTATGCAAATGGTGCCGTGCTTGTGGAAACCACGTTGCCGCCGGCGCCCTTGTTGGCGCGGCTGCATGAGATCGAGGCACGGTTCGGCCGTGTCCGGCAGGTCCGCAACGAGGCCCGCGTACTGGACCTCGATCTGCTGTGCTATAATGAGATTGTGAACGACAGGCCTGAATCGCCGCCGGTTCTGCCGCATCCGCGCCTGCGGGAGCGGGCTTTCGTGCTGCGGCCGCTGCTGGATATCGCGCGCGGCTGGCGTCACCCCGGCGATACGCTGGAGATTTCCGCCCTGCTGGCAGCGCTGCCGCCGGGACAGGCACTCAATCCGATCCGTTAAGAGCACGGATTTTGTATGCTTTCCTTGTGTTGCGGCGCAGCAGTCGCTATATGTTCTCTTTCGTGTCGATTTCCAATTTTCGGAGAGTTGTATGGCCCGCGTTACGGTCGAAGATTGCGTTGAGCGGATTCCCAACCGGTTCGAGCTGGTGATGATGGCCAGCCATCGGGCACGGCAGATCGCATCTGGCGGGTCGCTGACAATCGAACGGGACAATGACAAGAACCCGGTTGTCGCCCTGCGCGAGATCGCCGACGAGACGATCGAGCTGGACACGCTGAGCGAGGCGCTGGTGAAGCGCGAGCAGCACACCCAGGAGCCGGACGAACTGGTCGAGGACGATACGCTTGAGCTGATGGCGAGCGAGGCCGGCATTCTCGGCCCGCAGGGCAGTGACGATCAGCCGCGCGTTGCCGCCGACGAGGACGATTCCGACGGCGAAGCCGAAGAGGCTGGTGCCAAGTTCGAGGATATCGACGACGACATGCTGAGCGGCGAACGCTGATCCGGTCTTAGCCGCCCTCCCGCCGGCATCGACATGGCGGAGAGGGCGGAAAATCCTATATATTTAATGAAATGCTTTTTCATTAACTGGCTGGACGGCGCGCCATGATGCGTCAATACGAATTGGTCGAGCGTGTTCGCTCCTACGATCCGCGTGCGGATGAGGCGAAGCTCGACCGCGCCTATGTCTATGCCATGAAGATGCACGGCTCGCAGAAGCGCGCCTCGGGCGATCCCTATTTCTCCCACCCCATCGAAGTCGCCGGCATCCTGACCGACCTGAAGCTGGACGGCGATTCCATCGTCACCGCCCTGCTGCATGACACCATCGAGGATACCGACGCGACGCTGCCGGATATCGAGCAGCTGTTCGGCAAGGAGGTCGCGCGCCTCGTCGATGGCGTGACCAAGCTGACCCGCATCGAGCTGCAGTCCGACCAGTCCAAGCAGGCGGAGAATTTTCGCAAGCTGGTGCTGGCGATGTCGGAGGATATCCGCGTTCTGCTGGTGAAGCTGGCCGACCGGCTGCACAATATGCGCACGCTGCATTTTATCAAAAGCGAGGACAAGCGCCGGCGCATCGCGCTGGAAACGCTGGAAATCTATGCCCCGCTGGCGGAGCGCATCGGCATCCACACCTGGAAGGACGAACTCCAGGATCTGGCGTTCCGGCAGCTCCATCCCGATGCGCGGGAATCCATCGTCACCCGGCTGGCCTTCCTGCGCGAGCAGGGGGAGCCGCTGGTCGGCCGCGTCATCACGGCGCTGAAGAAGACCCTTGCCGAATACGGCATGCACGAGGTTGGGGTCTTCGGGCGCGAAAAATCGCCTTTCTCCATCTGGGAGAAGATGAAGCGCAAGAATGTCAGCTTCGAACAGCTCTCCGACATCATGGCGTTCCGTATCGTCGTGGACTCGGTCGAGCAGTGCTATCAGGCACTCGGCATCATCCATGCGCAGTTTCCTGTCGTGCCGGGGCGCTTCAAGGACTACATCTCGGTGCCGAAGCCGAACGGTTACCGCTCGCTGCATACCGGGGTGATCGGGCCGGAGCGCCAGCGCATCGAGATGCAGATCCGCACGCCCGACATGCACCAGACGGCAGAACTCGGTGTAGCCGCGCACTGGGACTACAAGCAGCATAGCGGTGAGCATCAGAAGGAAGGCCGAAAATACCGCTGGATACGGGAGCTTCTGGACATTCTGGAAAGCGCCGCCGGGCCGGAGGAATTCCTCGAGCACACCAAGCTCGAAATGTACCAGGACCAGGTGTTCTGCTTCACGCCGAAGGGCGACCTGATCTCGCTGCCGCGCGGCGCCACCCCCATCGATTTTGCCTATGCCGTCCATTCCGAAATCGGCGACCGCTGCGTCGGTGCGAAGCTGAACGGCCGTCTGGTGCCGCTGCGCGCGCAGCTGAAGAACGGCGACCAGGTGGACATCGTCACCTCCAAGACGCAATCGCCGTCGCCAACCTGGGAAGAATTTGTCGTCACCGGCAAGGCCAAGGCGTGCATCCGCCGCTTCATCCGCCAGCAGAAGCGCGACGAGTTCATGTCCCTCGGCCGCACGATCACGGAAAAGGCGTTCCGGCAGGAGGGGATTCCCTTCACCGAAAAGGCGCTGGAGCGTGCGCCGCAAATCTTCAAGCTGGAAAAGCTGGACGATCTGTTTGCCCAGGTCGGCGAGGGGCTGCTGACCGGCCTGCATGTCGTGCACACGCTGTTCCCGGAGACCAAGCGCAACCGGACCGATGGCAAGCCGAGCGACGGCAAGATCGTGCCGATCGCGCGGGCGCGCAACAAGGCCCGCAAGGATCGCGAGGGCGCGGTCCCGATCCGCGGCCTGATCCCCGGCATGGCGATGCATTTCGCGAAATGCTGCCATCCGCTGCCCGGCGACCGCATTGTCGGCATCGTCACCACCGGCAAGGGGGTGACCATCCACACCATCGATTGCGATGTGTTGGAACAGTTTCACGATACGCCGGAACGCTGGTTGGATGTCGCCTGGGACGAACCGGGGGAAGGCGGCGACCGTCATGTCGGCCGGCTGTCGGTCATCATCTCGAACGAGCCGGGCAGCCTCGGCAACCTGACCATGACCATCGGCAAGAATCGCGGAAATATCAACAATCTCAAGATTACCAACAGGTCACAGGATTTCTTTGATATTCTGGTTGATGTCGAGGTCGAGGATGTGAAGCACCTGACCAACATCATCGCGGCGCTGCGCGCCAGCCCGATGATCAATTCCGTGGACCGCGCGCGGGGCTGATCCAGGTAAGGGGCGATTGTCGCGATGACATCGCCGGGAGCGCACCAGCCTTGCGGCTCGCAGGATGGTCATGGGCTTTCCAACTTCTGCCCCGTCATCATATCCTTAGTCGCTGTATTCGACCTGCGGAGAACGACCATGTCGGCAAGCGCATCCTCCCGCCATCTGCGTCTCGGCGTGAACATCGATCATGTGGCGACCATCCGCAACGCGCGGGGCGGCGGCCATCCCGATCCGGTGCGCGCGGCGAAACAGGCCGCGCAGGCTGGTGCCGACGGCATCACCGCGCATCTGCGCGAGGACCGGCGCCATATCTCCGACACGGATATCGACCGGCTGGTGGGCGAGATCGACCTGCCGCTGAATCTGGAGATGGCGGCAACCGACGAGATGCTGGCCATCGCGCTGCGCCACAAGCCGCACGCGGCCTGCATCGTGCCGGAAAAGCGCACCGAGGTGACGACCGAGGGCGGGCTGGATGCGGCCCGCCTGAAGGACGAGCTGATGCGCTACACGCAGGAACTGGGGGCGGCCGGTATCCGGGTGTCGCTGTTCATCGAGCCGGAGGCGGCACAGCTGGAGGCCGCAGTGGCGCTGGGCGCGCCGGTGGTGGAGCTGCACACAGGCGCCTATTGCGAGGCCACAGGTGCGGTGCGCGACCGGCAGCTGGCGCGCATCCTCGCCGCCGCGGCAAAGGCCGAAGAACTCGGGCTGGAATGCCATGCCGGCCACGGCCTCAGCTTCGACACGGTGGGGCCGGTCGCCGCGATCCCGACCATCCACGAACTGAATATCGGCCATTTTCTGATCGGCGAGGCGATCTTCAGCGGATTGGACAGCGCGATCAAGCGCATGCGGTCGCTGATGGACAAGGCCCGTGCCGAGGCAATCGGCGAACGCTCGGCCTGATCGCAGGGAAACCGTCTTGCAAACCTTGTGATGGGGACGCTTTTCGGGCATATGCTTTGAAAGCTCGTCCTTCGCCTTCCGGCGGAGGCCATCCCCATCAGCATGGTTCTGGCCCAACAGCATGGTTCTGTCACAGTGAGTAAATCTGGAGGGATCGGCGAAACGATCCGCACGGTCGTTTATGCGATACTCATCGCGCTTGGCATCCGCACTTTCGCCTACGAACCGTTCAATATTCCCTCGGGATCGATGATCCCGACCCTGCTGGTCGGCGATTATCTGTTCGTCAGCAAATTCTCCTACGGCTACAGCCGCTATTCGCTGCCCTTCGGCCTGCCGCTGATTCCGGGACGCATCCTGTTCACCGAGCCGGAACGCGGCGATGTCGTTGTGTTCAAGCTGCCGCGCGACAACGAGACCGACTACATCAAGCGCATCATCGGCCTGCCGGGCGACCGCATCCGCATGGTGGATGGCCGGCTCTACATCAATAACGAGCTGGTGAAGCGGGAGCGCGTCGAGGATTTCGTGCCGGAGGAGGCGCCTTCGATGCGCGTTACCCAGTACATGGAGACGCTGCCCAATGGCCGCCGTCACCTTATTCTGGAACGCAGCGACAACGGCATGCTGGACAATACGCCGGAATATATCGTGCCGGCCGGGCACTATTTCGGCATGGGCGACAATCGCGACGATTCGGTGGACAGCCGCGTGCTGGCCGGCGTCGGCTATATCCCGCGCGAGAATCTGGTGGGGCGGGCGGATGTGCTGTTCTTCTCCACCAATGGCACGGCCTCGCTGTGGGAAGTCTGGAAATGGCCCTTCTCGATCCGGTACGATCGGCTGTTCGATGGAATCCGCTGACCGGATGGCTTGACCATGGCGCAGGGCGCCACCGATACCAAGATTGAGGCGCTGACAGCGCGGCTGGGGCATGTGTTCGCCCGGCCTGCGCTGCTGACCGAGGCGCTGACCCATCTGAGCGCTACAGAACGGCGCTCGGCCGCCTATGAGCGGCTGGAGTTCCTGGGCGACCGGGTGCTCGGGCTGATTGTCGCCGAGACGCTGCTGGAGCGGTTCCCGCAGGAGCGCGAGGGCGATATCGCCAAGCGTCATGTCGGGCTGGTGCGCCGCGAGGCGCTGGCCCAGGTGGCCAGGACGATCCGGCTGGGCGATTATCTGATGCTGTCGCGCAGCGAGGCGGATGCCGGCGGGCGCGACAATGACGCGCTGCTGGCCGACGCGATGGAAGCGGTGATCGCCGCGCTCTATCTCGATGGCGGGCTGGAGGCGGCACGCCGCTTCGTACTGCGCGAGTGGGAGGCCCAGATGGCGGCGTCCGACCGGCCGCCGCAGGACGCCAAGACCGGTCTGCAGGAATGGGCGCAGGGGCGGGGGCTACCGCTGCCCTCCTATCGCGAGGTGGGCCGGGAAGGGCCGGCACATCAGCCGGTCTTCACCGTCGAGGTTACGGTAACCGGCCACAAGCCGGCCGAAGGGGCCGGCACCTCGAAGCGGATGGCGGAACAAGAAGCGGCGCAGGCGCTGCTCGACAGGCTGACAAAGGGAAAACGCACATGACCGACACTGCAGGTTCGACCGGCACGCGCTGCGGCTTCGTCGCGCTGGTCGGCGCACCCAATGCCGGCAAATCGACGCTGATGAACGCGCTGATCGGCGGCAAGGTATCGATTGTCAGCCCGAAGGTGCAGACCACGCGTACGCGGGTCACCGGCATCATCGCCGAGGGCGCCAGCCAGATCATCTTTGTCGATACGCCCGGCATCTTCGTGCCGAAACGGCGGCTGGACCGCGCCATGGTGCGCGCCGCCTGGGACGGGGCGAAGGATGCCGACGAGGTCGTGCTGCTGATCGATGCCTCTCAGGGGCGCCTCGATGAGGATAGCGAGCGGATCATCGCCGGTCTGGAACAGGCCGGCCGCAAGGCCGTGCTGGTGCTGAACAAGATCGATCTGGTGAAGCAGCGCGACAAGCTGCTGGCCAGGGTCCAGGCGTTGAACGAGCGTTTTCCGTTCACCCGTACCTTCATGATCTCGGCAACCAGCGGCGACGGCATCGCCGATCTGCGCAGCTATCTGGCCGGGGAAATGTCGGAAGGGCCGTGGCTCTACCCCGAGGACGAGATGACCGATATGCCGCTGCGCCTGCTGGCGGCGGAGGTCACCCGCGAGAAGCTGTTCCTCAACTACCATCAGGAAGTCCCCTACGGCCTCACCGTCGAGACCGAGAAGTGGGAGGATTTCAAGGATGGCTCGGTGAAGATCGACCAGACCGTCTATGTCCAGCGCGACAATCACAAGGCCATCGTGCTGGGCAAGGGCGGGCAGGCGATCCGCCGGGTGCGCGAGCAGTCGCAGAGCGAGCTGGAGGCGATGATGGAACGCAAGGTCCATCTCTTCCTGTTCGTGAAGGTCCGCGAATCCTGGGACGAGGATCCGGAGCGTTTCAAGCCCTGGGGGCTGGAATGGAATGCGTGACCGGCCTGTCCTTCCTGGCTGACTGATGGACTGGACCGACGACGGCATCGTGCTGAGTGCGCGGCCGCACGGCGAAGGCTCGCTGGTCGTCTCGCTGCTGACAATCGATCACGGGCGGCATGCCGGGCTGGTGCGCGGCGGCGGGTCGGGCCGCCAGCGCGGGATGTTCCAGCCGGGCAATCTGGTCCGGGCAGGCTGGCGGGCACGGCTGTCCGAACATCTGGGCAATTACAGCTGCGAGCTGATGCAGGCCCATGCCGCCGCCTATCTGGAAGACCCGCTGAAGCTGTCGGCGCTTTCCTCGGCCTGCGCCGTCGCCGATGGCGCGCTGGCGGAGCGCGAGCCGCATCCGGCGGTCTATGAAGGTCTGCTGGCGCTGATCGGACTGCTGGACAGCGCGGTCTGGGCCGCCGCCTATGTGAAATGGGAAACCGGCTTGCTCACCGATCTGGGCTTCGGCCTTGACCTCACGCGCTGCGCCGCCACCGGCCTGAATGACGATCTTGCCTATGTCAGCCCGCGCACCGGCCGCGCGGTGTCGCTGTCGGCGGGCGAACCCTATCGCGACCGGCTGTTGCGCCTGCCGGGGTTCCTGATCGGCCGCGGCGCCGACACGCCGGAGGAAGTAATGCACGGGCTGGACCTGACCGGCTTCTTCCTGGATCGGAATGTGTTCGGCCTGAATAACAAGCCGCTACCGGCAGCGCGCATACGATTCATTGACCGGCTGCGGCAGTCGGCTACTATATCTGGTGGAGGTGTGACCGAATGACCAAAAGCCAGACGACCGGCGAAATCCGCGATACAGGCCTCGCGGAAGCGCTGAGCGAGCGGTATCTGTCCTATGCGCTCTCGACCATCATGTCGCGTTCGCTGCCCGATGTGCGCGATGGGCTGAAGCCGGTGCACCGCCGGCTGCTGTTCGCCATGCGGCAGCTTGGGCTGGTCTCCAGCCAGGGCCACAAGAAATCGGCCCGCGTGGTCGGCGATGTCATCGGTAAATATCACCCGCATGGCGATTCGGCGATCTATGACGCGCTGGTGCGGCTGGCGCAGGATTTCGCGCAACGCTATCCGCTGATCGACGGGCAGGGCAATTTCGGCAATATCGACGGCGATAATGCGGCTGCCATGCGGTACACCGAGGCGCGGCTGACGCCGGTGGCCGAGCTGCTGCTGGAGGGCATCGACGAGGATGCTGTCAATTTCCGCCAGACTTACGACGGCGAGTCGGAAGAGCCGGTGGTGCTGCCGGCGGCCTTCCCGAACCTGCTGGCCAATGGCAGCCAGGGCATCGCCGTCGGCATGGCGACCAGCATTCCGCCGCACAATGTGGCGGAGCTGTGCGGCGCGCTTGGCCATATCGTGAAGGAAGAGATGCTGGGCGGGGCTGGCCCGGTGTCCACGGCGGCGCTGCTGGCCCATGTGAAGGGGCCGGACCTGCCGACCGGCGGCACGATTGCCGAGGCGCAGGAGGCCATCCTGCAGGCTTACGAGACCGGGCGTGGCAGCTTCCGGGTGCGGGCGCGCTGGCAGGTGGAAAAGCTGAATCACGGGCTGTTCCAGATCGTCGTCACGGAAATTCCCTATCAGGTGCAGAAATCCCGCCTGGTCGAGAAGATCGCCGAGCTGATGCAGGCCAAGAAGCTGGCCATGCTGGGCGATGTGCGCGACGAATCGACCGAGGATGTGCGCCTGGTGCTGGAGCCGAAGTCGCGCAATGTCGATCCCGCGGTTCTGATGGAAAGCCTGTTCCGGCAGACCGAGCTGGAGAACCGCATCTCGCTGAACATGAACCTGCTGGACCGCGAGGGCGTGCCGCGCGTGATGACGCTGCGCGAGGTTCTGATCGACTATCTGCTGCATCGCGAGGAGGTGCTGCGCCGGCGTACCACGCACCGGCTCGACCATATCGCCCGGCGGCTGGAGATTCTCGGCGGCTACCTGATCGCCTATCTGAACCTGGACGAGGTGATCCGCATCATCCGCGAGGAGGATGAGCCGAAGCAGGAGCTGATGACCCGCTTCGAACTGTCCGATTTGCAGGCCGAATCGATCCTCAACATGCGGCTGCGCTCCCTGCGCAAGCTGGAGGAGATCGAAATCCGCAAGGAATTCGATGCGCTGACGGAAGAGCAGACAGACCTCACCGACCTGATGGCGAAGGAACATCGGCGCTGGAAAATCGTCGGCCATCAGGTCGCGGATCTGCAAAAGCGCTTCGGCCAGGACACGGTGCTGGGCAAGCGCCGCACCGATATCGAGGGGCCGCCCTCGGAGACGGTGGTGCC
Source organism: Oceanibaculum nanhaiense (assembly GCF_002148795.1). Taxonomy (NCBI): domain Bacteria; kingdom Pseudomonadati; phylum Pseudomonadota; class Alphaproteobacteria; order Rhodospirillales; family Oceanibaculaceae; genus Oceanibaculum; species Oceanibaculum nanhaiense. Next base: position 33,503 of record NZ_MPOB01000013.1, read on the forward strand.
GCTGGAAGCCATGGTCGAGCGCGAGCCGGTGACCGTGCTGTGTTCCGCCAAGGGCTGGGTGCGTGCGCTGCGCGGCCACAATGTCGATGTGGCGGAAACCAAGTACAAGGAAGGCGACGAGGCGCGGTTCGTCATCCCCTGCGAGACGACGGACAAGCTGCTGATGTTCACCGCCGACGGCAAGTTCTTCACCATCGGCGTGGACAAGCTGCCGCGCGGCCGCGGCTTCGGCGAGCCGATCCGGCTGATGATCGATCTGGCGCAGGACAAGGACATCGTCGCCCTGATGGTGCACAAGCCCGGTCGGCGGCTGCTGGTTGCCTCCGATGACGGGCGCGGTTTCCTGGTGAAGGAGGAGGATGTGCTGGCGCACACCCGCGGCGGCCGGCAGGTTGTCAATCCGGGCGAGGGGGCGTCGGCCACCATCTGCATCCCGGCCGAGGGTGACAGTGTCGCCGTGGTCGGCAGCAACCGCAAGCTGCTGGTCTTCGCGCTGGACGAAATCCCGGAGATGCAGCGCGGCCGCGGCGTGATCCTGCAGAAATATGCCGGCGGCAAGATGACCGACGTAAAGGTGTTCAACCTGGCGGATGGCATCAGCTGGACACTGAATGGCGGGCGGGTACGCACCGAACCGGATTTGCTGACCTGGCGCATGAAGCGCGCCGGGGCCGGCCGTCTGGTGCCGCGCGGCTTCCCGCTGAACAACCGCTTCACCTGAGGCTGATCGAAGGCTATAAGCCGGCCTTTCCCCGGCGGGTTTGCCGGGCGTACCATGGGAGACACTGAAACATGACGAGCATCAACGGATCGCAGGCGCTGGTGCAGCGCTATTGGCCCTCGCGCGAACAGGCCGGGCTGGGCCAGGGTGCCGTTCGTGCCCTGGCGCTGATCGCCTTCGGCAGCCTGTTCCTGGCCGTCATGGCGCAGATCAAGGTGCCGATGTGGCCGGTGCCGATCACGCTGCAGACCTTCGCCATTCTGTTGCTGGGTCTGACGTACGGCTTCCGCCTCGGCACGGCGACGATCCTGGCGCATGTCGCGCAAGGCGCCCTGGGGCTGCCGGTGTTCGCCGGCGGTGCTGGCGGGGTTGCCGTGCTGATGGGCCCGACCGGCGGCTATATTGCCGGCTTCGTGCTGGCGGTCATGCTGACCGGCTGGCTTGCTGACCGCGGCTGGTCGCGGCGGATCCTGCCGGCGATTGCGGCACTGGTGATCGGCAATCTGGCGATCTATGCCCTGGGTGCCGGCTATCTGAACACGGTTTTCCTCGGCGACTGGCAGAAGACGCTCGCGGTTGGCGTGCTGCCCTTTCTGCTGGGCGATGCGCTGAAGATCGGTCTCGCGGTTTCCGTCTTGCAGCTGGGATGGCGCCGTCGGAACTGAGGCGAAAGAAGGGCCCCTGCATAAGCCGGGGCCTTTCTTATATGGCTTTTTTGGCGGCACTTCGCTAAATAGCTGCGCATTGTAGGTCGCTGTATCCGCCGGCAAGAGTGGACATGCGAGACATAGGGTTGGTGAGTAGCGAGCGGGAGGCTTTGTGAGCGCCCTTGAGTTTTTTGTCCGTCTGGTTGACTCGTTGAACGAGTATATCGGGCGTTTCGTGTCCTGGTTCACCCTGGCCACGGTCATCATCTGTTTCGTCGTCGTGGTCCTGCGCTATGCCCTCGGCATCGGCATACTGTGGCTGCAGGAACTCTATGTCTGGTCGCACGCCATCGTGTTCATGGTCGGTGCCGGGTACACCATGCTCCATGGCGGGCATGTCCGGGTCGATATCTTCTACGACCGGCAGAGCGTGCGGAAGAAGGCCTGGACCGACATCTTCGGCACAATCGTGTTTCTGCTGCCCTGGCTGGCGGTGGTCGCCTATTTCGCCCTGGCCTTCTTCCAGGCGTCCTACAGGGTCGGCGAATCCTCCCCGCAAGGCGGCGGCATGCCAGCGCTTTACGTGCTGAAGGGCCTGATCCTGGTGTTCTGCTTCCTGGTCGGCTTGCAGGGCCTGGCGATGATCGGCCGCTCTATCCTTATCCTCAAGGGTCATACCGGCTTCCTGCCGGCGCCCGAAGAATTCACCAAGCGCTAGGACAGCCCGATGGATAAGGCGCTTCTCGGCGAACTGGTCGCCATGCTGATGTTCGTCGTCACGATCTTCATCGTGCTGGTGGGCTATCCGGTTGCTTTCACCCTGGCCGGAACGGCACTGCTCTTCAGCGTTCTGGGCCATCTTCTCGGCGTTTTCGACTATGCCTTCCTGACCAGCCTGCCGGCCCGCTATTTCGGCACCATGGTCAATGAAGTGCTGGTGGCGGTGCCACTGTTCGTCTTCATGGGCGTGATGCTGGAACGGTCCCGCATCGCCGAGGCGCTGCTGGAGACGATGGGCCAGCTGTTCGGCACGATGCGCGGCGGCCTTGGCATTTCCGTGATCCTGGTCGGTACGCTGCTGGCGGCCTCGACCGGCATCGTCGGCGCCACCGTCGTGACGATGGGCCTGCTCAGCCTGCCAGCGATGATGCGCGCCGGCTACGATCCGAAGCTGGCCAGTGGCATCATCTGCGCGTCCGGCACGTTGGGGCAGATCATCCCGCCCTCGACGGTGCTGATCTTCATCGGTGACATGCTGCAGGGCGCCAATCAGGCCGCCCAGCTCGCCAAGGGCAATCTGGCGCCCGATCCGGTATCGGTCGGCGATCTGTTCGTCGGCGCGCTACTGCCCGGTCTCCTGCTTGTCGGGCTCTATATTACCTGGATCCTGATCCGCTCCGTCGTCAGCCCGCAAAGCTGTCCGGCGATCGAGATGACGTCGGCGCAGCGCCGCGGCCTGCCGCTGCGCGTGGTGAAGGTGATGATACCGCCGCTGCTGCTTATCATCGCCGTGCTGGGATCGATCCTGGGCGGGTTTGCCACGCCGACCGAGTCGGCGTCGGTCGGCGCCGTCGGCGCGACCCTGCTGGCGGCGATGAACCGTCAGTTCAATCTGGTCATATTGAAGCAGGTGATGCGCTCCACCATGACCATCACCTCGATGGTCTTCATCCTGCTGCTGGGCGCGTCCGTCTTCTCCGTCGTGTTCCGTGGCCTGGGTGGCGAGAAGGTGGTGGAGGACGTGCTGTCCAGCCTGCCGGGCGGGCAGTTCACCGCGGTTCTGGCGGTCATGGCCCTGATGTTCCTGCTGGGCTTCTTCCTCGATACCTTCGAGATCATCTTCATCGTGGTGCCGATTACCGCCCCGGTGCTGCTGATGATGGGGGTCGATCCGGTCTGGCTGGGCGTCATGATCGGCGTGAATCTGCAGACCAGCTTCCTGACGCCACCCTTCGGCTTCGCGCTGTTCTATCTGCGTGGCGTGGCGGCGCGGCTGGTGTCGACCGGGGCGATCTATCGCGGTGCGGTGCCGTTCGTGGCTATCCAGGTCATCGCCATCGGCCTGCTTTGGTCCTTCCCCGACCTGGCGACCTGGCTGCCGAAGATGGTGTTCGGCAGTGACATGCCGGCGGCGGCCTCCACGCCGGGCGCGCCGGTCCAGTCGCTGGACGATCTGATTCGCGGCAGCACCGGCGGCAAGGACGATCTGATCCCGATGGACGACAGCACCCGCCAGGGCGGCTCCCAGGGTGGCCCGGACCCGATGGACCCGACGCAGCAATTCAAGTAAGCGGCGGCGGCTTCGCGACCGGCATGAAAAAACCCGCCCCGGTCATCCGGGGCGGGTTTGTCGTTTTCAGCCTTACGCCGGTCAGCCCGGATATTTGAACGGCAGCAGGCGGGCGTTGGTCAGGCTCTGGTCGGTGATGCGGGTATAGGCCATCGCCAGCTTGCGGGCGGCCAGGAAGGCCTCGGCGACCTTCTTCACCATCGGATCGGAGCTGGCCAGGATTTCCTCCATCAGCTCGCCCGACTTGTTGCCGTAAGCCTCCAGCACGTCGCGCGGGAACTGCTTCAGCTGCACGCCGTGATCGCGGATCAGCGACTGCAGCGCCGGGCCGGAACGGGCGTTGAACTCCGCCAGGATATAGTCGTTCTCGGCCGAGCAGGCGGCCTTCACGATTTCCTTCAGATCGTTCGGGAGCTTTTCGTAGATGCCCTTGTTCACGGTGCACTGGAGCATCGGCCCCGGCTCCTGCACGCCCGGATAATAGTAATTCTTGGCGACCTGATGGAAGCCGAGCGCCAGGTCGTTATAAGGGCCGACCCATTCCGCGGCGTCGACCGCGCCGGATTGCAGCGCCGGGAAGATTTCGCCGCCCGGCAGCAGAACCACGGTCATGCCCAGCTTCTGCCAGACCTGGCCGCCCTGGCCGGCGGTGCGGAACTTCATCCCCTTGATGTCTTCCAGGCTGTTGATTTCCTTGCGGAACCAGCCGGCCATCTGGGTGCCGGTATTACCGGCGGCGAAGGGCTTAAGATTGTAATTGGCGTAGACTTCGTCCCAGAGCTGCTGACCGCCGCCCCAGTGGATCCAGGCATTCATCTCGAAGGAGGTCATGCCGAACGGCACCGCGCAGAAGAACGGCGCGGCGACGGTCTTGCCCAGATGGTAATAGGCGGCGTCATGACCGATCTCGGCGGTGCCGGCGGACACGGCGTCCCACACCTGAAGGGCGGGGACCAACTCGCCACCGGCGAAGACCTTGATGCTCAGGCGGCCGTCGGTCATATCGGTGATGCGCTTGGCAAGGCGCTCGGCGCCGGTGCCCAGGCCCGGCAGGCCCTTCGGCCAGCTGGTGACCATGCGCCATTCGATCTTGCCCTGGCTGATCGCGGGGGTGGGGAAGGCGGCGGCGGTCGCCGCGGCGCCCACGCCGCCGATTGCCGCGCCCTTTAGAAATTTCCGGCGTTCCATACGTTTGCTCCCTGTTGTTGTCGGGTCTTTTGACCCGTGATTTTGCTTACTTGCCGTGCGGTTTTTTGAGTCCGCAGAATCAAATATGCGCACGGATTATATTCGGTCCGAAGGCCGCCGCAACCGGCTACCACGTCCGCGGCTGAAGTTTGCGGGAAACTTCTTTCGGTGTCACGGATATAGCAGTGTCACGGATAGAGGCCGGGATTGGCAAACATGGTGGGAGCCGGCCTGTCTGTGCCGCAGTTCGATACCGCGGGGTTGTCCGGGTCCAGGCTTTCCCAGCCATTGCTTCCCAGACCTTCCAGCGGGGTGAACCGGGTCTTGTAGGCCATCTTCTGGCTGCCCTTGATCCAGTAGCCGAGATAGAGATAGTCAAGCCCGGCCTGGCGCGTGCGGTTGACCGCGTCCAGGATCATGAAGGTGCCAAGGCCGTGCCGGGGCGCCGCCGGATTGTAGAAGCTATAGACCGCCGACAGCCCGTCGCTCTGCCGGTCCGCCAGCATGACAGCGAGCAGCTTTTGTTCGGGATCGCGATATTCCACCAGCCAGGTGTCGATCGGCGAGACCTCCACCATGTCGCGATAATCCTCATAGGTCATGAAGGACATCTCGCCGCCGAGGTGCCGTCCGGCCTGATAGGCCGTGAACAGCCGATATTGTTCCCAGCTGGCCACGGCGGGAACCGCTTCTCCGTGCAGATGCGCATTGGCGCGCATGATCCGGCGCTGGCTGCGGCTGAGACGGAAATCCTGGACGCGTAGGCGGACCGGTACGCAGGCCTGGCAGCCGGGACAGGCCGGCCGATAGACCAGATTCTGGCTGCGCCGGAAACCGGCAATGGCAAGCTGGTCGTAATGGGCCTGGGTGACCGACTTGCCGAGATCGGCGACCAGGCGCCGCTCCACACGGTTGTTCAGATAGGGGCAGGGCATCGGCGCGGTCCGGAAGAAATAGACCGGCGCGGTCAGAATATTGCGATCCCCCAGGAACATGATCGTGTCCTATACGAAAAATTCGCGCTGAATATCGCCAGCGATATCCGTGGCCTGGTGTTGAATCCAGTCCGCGAACTCGTGCAGCCCTTCCTTGATGACGCTGTCGATTTTCTGTTCGTCCAGCGCCGCCCGAACCTCGTCCAGCCGTTCCAGCGCCGCCGCTCCGCCGCGCAGACCATAGCGGCTGCGCATCCGGTGCAGCAAATCATCCACCATATGAAAGCACATGGTGACCGACCGAGGGAAGCTGCTGTCGAACAGCAGGAAGTCGGCCACCAGAGTCGGGCTGAATCCGCGCGAATGAGCCCGGCGGAACGCGTGGTAGCCGGCGACGCAGCGCAGCAGCGCGTTCCATTGGCTGGTGTCGATGGCCGCCCCCAAAGCCTGATTGGAGGGCGCCAGCAGATGGTATTTGATGTCCAGGATACGGGAAGTCTGGTCGGCGCGTTCCAGATATTTCCCAAGCAGGTAGAAATACCAGCTGGCATCCCGGTAGAAAGTGCCCTCGGTGATGCCGAAATGGGTCTGGCAGGTTTCCTTGATCTGCGCGCAGGTCTGTGACACGCCAGCCATGGCGATGTCGGCCGGGGTCATCGAATTAAGATTGTTGTAGAACACGTTGATATGCGTCCACATCTCGGTGCTGATCAACGGCCGAAGGGTTCGCGCATTCTCCCGCGCGGCACGGACCGAAGACAGGATCGAGCTGGGGTTGTTCCGGTCCAGCAGATAGAAATCCAGCACAGCCTTGGCCGTTGCCTGGGTGTGGCGTTCGTAGAAGCGGGCATCGTCGGAATAGATCGAGACCACGGAACTCCAGTTCACGCTGCCGCTGCGATCGCGTGTGAAGGTCTCATGCACATCGAGGATGCGGGCCAGGTTTTCCGCCCGCTCCACATAGCGGGCCATCCAGAACACAGATTCGGCGTAGCGTGACAGCAGGACACTCATGATTCCAGCACCCAGGTGTCCTTTGAGCCGCCGCCCTGCGAGGAATTCACGACAAGCGACCCGCGCTTCATGGCGACCCGGCTGAGGCCGCCGGGCAGCACCCAGGTCTTGCTGCCGGTCACGGCAAACGGCCTGAGATCGACATGACGCGGTTCCAGCGCCTGCTCGATGAGGGTCGGGCAGACCGACAGCTTCACCATCGGCTGGCTGATGAAATTAGCGGGATCATCCAGCAGTTTCGCACGGATATCCGCCAGTTCCTCAAGGGTTGCACGTGGACCGATGATCACGCCGTAACCGCCCGATTCGCCGACCGGCTTCACAACCAGCTTGGACAGATTCTCCAGCGTATAGCGCAGCCCCTCCGGTTCCCGGCAGATATGGGTCTCGACATTGTTCAGGATGGGGTCTTCGTCGAGATAATATTTGATGATGCGCGGCATGTAGGCATAGACGGCCTTGTCATCGGCGACGCCGGTGCCGACCGCGTTCGCCAGGCCGACATTGCCGGCGCGGTAGGCGCGCATCAGCCCCGGCACACCCAGTATGCTGTCCGGACGAAACACCTCGGGGTCGAGGAAATCATCGTCGATTCGCCGGTAGATGGTATGCACCGGCTGCAGGCCGGAAATGGTGCGCATATAGACCCGGTCATTCTCGACAATCAGGTCGCGGCCTTCGACCAGCGGCACGCCCATTTCGCGGGCCAGGAAGATGTGCTCGAAATAGGCCGAATTATAGGTGCCGGGAGAGAGCAGGACGACCGACGGGTCCTGGATGTCAGCCGGCGCGATGTCGGCGCAGGCTTCCAGCAGCATCTGGCCGTAATTGCCGACCGGACGGATGCCCACACCGCTCATCAGGTCGGCGAAGGTGCGCTGCATCATGTGGCGGTTCTCCACCACATAGGACACGCCGGAAGGGCAGCGGCCATTATCCTCCAGCACCAGAAACTCACCGGCCTCGTCGCGTACCAGATCGACGCCGCAGACATGGACATAGGTGTCGTGCGCGACCTTCACGCCGACCATCTGCTGACGGAAATTCTTGTTGCCGAAGATCAGTTCGGCCGGAACGACCCCGTCCTTCAGGATTTTCTGGTCGCCATAGATATCCTTCAGGAACAGGTTGAGCGCCGTGACCCGCTGGACGACGCCACGCTCCAGATGGTCCCAGTCGGCTGCCGACAGCACCCGCGGAATCACGTCGAAGGGCAGGATGCGGTCGATTGCGTCACTTTCGGAATAGACGGTGAAGGTGATGCCAAGGTTGAATAGCTCACGTTCGGCGGCGCGCGCGCGGCGCACCAGCTCTTCCGTGCTCATGCCCTGAAGCCGCTCGATCAGGCCGGCATTATGTTCCGCTGGCCGGTTGGACGTACCGAAAAGCTCGCAATAATAACCTGATGCGTCGTAGTCGGAGAGCAGGGGCTGCGGTTCCGTTCCGTCCATCATTACCTTCATTATTCTGCGGGCATTATTCTGCGGGCATCATTTTCCGGGCTGGACCGGATCGCTTTCATGTCGTCCCTGCCGCGAGCAGGATTTCCGGTTATTGAATCATATTTGAAAGGGTTGGCTGAAACCGCCCGACAATCAAGCGCTTTCGGCCAAGCGCTTTCGGCCAAGCGCTTTCGGCCAAGCGCTTTCGGCCAAGCGCTTTCGGCCAAGCGCTTTCGGCCAAGCGCTTTCGGCCAAGCGCTTTCGGCCAAGCGCTTTCGGCCAAGCGCTTTCGCCCAACCACTTTTCCGGTGCGGACTTATTAGCGCGGCGCAGGCGCCAGGGCCTGCTGCGGCCGTGCAGATGTCTCGGCGGCGGTATTGCCGGTGCGCTCGCGATAAACCTGATCGCGCAACAATACGATGCTGATGCGGCGGTTTTGTGCCGAACGCGGGTCTTCGGGAACGAAGGGATCCTTATCGGCTTTGCCGACGACCCAGCCGATGCGGTCTTCCGGCAAACCGGCAGCGACGAGGGCGCGCCGGCTGGCGTTGGCACGGTCGGCCGACAGCTCCCAGTTCGTATAGCCATTGCTGGCGCGGTAGGGCAGGGCGTCGGTATGGCCGGTGATGGTGATCTTGTTCGGCAGCCGGCCGATGACCTGGCTGACCTTGTCCATCAGCTGCTGGGTGTAATCGTACATGTTGCTGCCGCCCAGCGGGAACATCGCGCGCTCTTCCTGATCGACAATCTGGATGCGCAACCCGTCCGGTGTCTGCTCGACCACGATGTTCTCGTTCAGGCCGGACAGCGAGGGATCGGACTCGATGGCGGTGCGCAGCTGTTCCTCGGCGATCTCGAACTGCTGGCGCTCACGCTGGGCCATGGCCTCGGCAAGCTGTTGCTCGTTAAGCTGCGCCTGTCGGGTCTTGCCACTCCCGGATTCCGATTCCGGGCCCTGGCCGACATTCGGCTCCTGGCCCTGGCCACGGTTGGTCAAATCGCCATCGGCATCCTGATTGCTGTTACCGCGGCCTTTTTCCGGGCCGGAGCCAATCTCGGAATAGCGGCTGCCGCTCTCCAGCTCCTGGCTACCGAACTTGGATTCGATATGATCGGGATCGTCGGAATCGGGTTCGTTCGCCTCGGTCCGCTCAGCCTGTGGCCGGGTCTGCGCCGGGGTGGAAATCATCGGCGGTGAAGAGGCCGATTTCAGCGCGCCGGGCACGGTGACGGAGGTGCCGCCAAGCACGCCGCCAGAGCCGGATCGGCTGGAGCGCGAAATGGCGCTTGGATCGAAATAGTTGGAGATGCCCATCTTCTGCTCCTCCGTGGTTGCGTTCAGCAGCCACAGGAGCAGAAAGAACGCCATCATCGCGGTCACGAAGTCGGCATAGGCAACCTTCCAGGCGCCGCCATGATGGCCGCCATGGCCACCCTTCTTGACCTTCTTGATGATAACTTCTGGATGGTTGTCGCCAGCCATTCCGGTTCTGCTTTCCTATCGTTCCATTATGTCTGTTCGGTGCGTCAGACGGGCGGTAGGGCGGCGACCGCCTCTTCGACCTCATAGAAGGTCGGGCGGACATGGCTCCACAGCGCCTTGCGCGCGAATTCCACCGAGACTGCCGGGGCATAGCCCGACAGATGCGCTAGCAGACCAGCCTTGATGACTGCCAGATACTTGGCATCCGCCTCGTTGGTGTTCTTGATAGCGCCAGCCAGCGGTCCGACGAACCCATAGCATAGCAGAATGCCGAGGAAGGTGCCGACCAGCGCCGCGCCGATAAGGCCACCCAGCACTTCCGGCGGTTCGGTGATCGACGCCATGGTCTTGATGATGCCCAGCACGGCGGCCACGATTCCCAGTGCGGGCAGGCCGTCCGCCATGGTCTGCACCGCGCCGCCGACGGTTTCGGCTTCGTGATGGTGGGTTTCCAGCTCCTCGTCGATCAGGGATTCCATCTCGTGCGGATTATCTGTGCCTAGCGTCATCATGCGCAGATAGTCGCACAGGAATTCCATCGCATGGTGATCGGCGGCGAATTTCGGGAAGGACTGAAAGAGGGAGCTTTCCTCCGGGCGCTCGACATGACTTTCGATCGCCAGCATGCCCTTGGTCTTGGCGAGCTTGAAGATGGCGTAGAGCAGGCTGAGAAGCTCCAGATAGTCGTCCTTCTTGTATTTCGGGCCCTTGAAGGCGATGCCGAAGGCCTTGCCGGTCTTGCCCAGAATATGCTTCGGGTTGGCGACGACATAGGCGCAGCAGGCGCTGCCGAAAATGAGCGTGAACTCGAAGGGCTGCCAGAGCAGGCTCATCTTGCCGCCCATGGCCATATAGCTGCCGAAGCAGCAGATCAGCACGCCAATCCAGCCTAGAATGATGAACATGCCGTTCGTTCCTCTGTCTTAACGCCGACCCGGCCGTCTTCTCGAAAGACGATCCTGACGCGCCATGCGGGCCTTCTGAATAAGGAGTCTTCGTTAATATTTCTTTTAGCACAAGAAACGACAGACGTCTTTTGTTCACAAACAGGCGACTGGCGGCACTTGATCGCAGGGGATTCTAGCAAGCGCCGTGCCATATTCGCCATGTGTTCTATTCTTCCGGCGTTGCCCCGCCCAGAAGCCGCGTCGGATATCCCGCCTGATTCAGCCGTTCCACGATTTCGCGCACATGATCGGGGGTGCGCGTCTCTATGACCGCATCCAGCTCCGCCAGCTTCACCGGTACGTTGTAGAACAGGCGCTGGTGATAGATTTCCACGATATTGCCGCCGCAATCGCCGATCAGCCCGGCAATTTTTGCCAGCACACCGGGGCTGTCGCTGATTTCGCTGCGGATACGCACCAGCTTGCCGTCGCGCGCCAGCCCGCGCAGCAGCACGGATGACAGCATCCGCGTGTCGATATTGCCGCCGCAGATCACGACACCGGTACGGCGGCCGCGAAACCGTTCCGGATATGCCAGCAGCGCCGCGATGCCGGCCGCGCCCGCACCCTCGGCGACGATCTTCTGGATTTCGGTCAGATGCTGGACGGCGCGCTCAATGGCGCTTTCGTCAACCAGCAGAATATCGTCCACCTTCTGCCGGATGATCTCCAGCGGCAACACGCCGGGCGTTTTCACGGCGATACCCTCGGCCAGGGTCTGGCCGCCCGATGTCGGCTCCTGGCCATGCAGCGCCTGGTACATCGAGGGATACAGTGCGACCTCGACGCCGATAACCTCGATATCGGGTTTCAGCGTCTTGGCGGCGGTCGCGATACCGGCGATCAGCCCGCCGCCGCCAATCGGAACAACGAGGACCTCCAGCGCCGGATCGTCGGCCAGCATTTCCAGCGCCAGCGTGCCCTGGCCGGCAATGATGTCCGGATCGTCATAAGGATGCACAAAGGTGAGGTTTTCTGCCTCCGCCAGTTGCCGCGCGAAGGTCGCGGACTCGCTCAGCGTTTCGCCCTTGAGGACGACGCGCGCGCCATAGCGGCGGGTACGCTCGACCTTCATGAAAGGCGTGTGTTCCGGCATTACGATGGTCGCGGGAATACCCAGTTCGCGGGCGACATAGGCGACGCCCTGGGCATGATTGCCGGCCGACATGGCGATCACGCCATTGGCGGTGGCCGAAGCGGGCAGGCGGCTCATCCGCACATAGGCGCCGCGCGACTTGAAGGAACCGGCGCGTTGCAGATTCTCCAGCTTCAGATGCAGGTCGAGCCCAAGCTCCTCGCTCAGACCGACAGCCGGCACCAGCGGGGTGCGGACAAGCTTGCCGGCGAGTAGGGCGGCGGCTTCTTCGATATCGTGCAGCGTGACGGTCATGCCTGGCCTGAAAGGATCATCGGAAAGAAGCGCGTAGCATAGTCCGATCAGGGGGCGGGTGTCAGGCGCAGTTCCCGCATGCCGGTCGCCTGCGGTGGGGTGATGCGCAGATAACGCCCCTTGCTCCAGTCTTCGGCCAGATCGTCATAATGCGGCGAGAACGGATTTGCGGATTGCCCCGGCGCCTGGATGAACAGCGAGCCATCGAGGTCGGCGAGGTCGAACACCGCCCGCAACCCCGCCCCATGCACATGGCGGTAAGGCGCTTCATCGTTGCTGAGGATGCTGGTGCCGCGATTGACTGTGCTGTTGCTGCCGTCGGTTTCCACCACCACGTCCAGCAGCGGGCCGAGCAGCGGGATGCGGCCCAGCACCATGCCGGAGAAGCGCGCACGGTGAACATCTCCCCAGCGCCATGCCGTCATGTCGGCGCCATGATCCGCCGACAGTTCCGCCACCGCATCGTCCAGTGCCGCGCGCGCGATGTCGGTGCAGCTTTCCTGCCGGTCCGCCGTCGAAATATCGTCGCACCAGCCACCGTCGCCGCGCAGTATGCCCGCAAGCTGATGATTTTTCAGGAAAGGCACTTCCTGCCCGGTCGGGGCGAAGTCGTCCGCCAGTAACCGCCGGGGCAGGTGACGCAGCCAGCCATGATAGAGCAGCGGTTCCGGGCGGTCGCGGTCCATCAGCCCGTCCCAGCCAGACAGCAGGCGCCTGGCCGGCCCGTCCGGCACCATCGGCAGGATCACCTCCAGCAGTTCCGGCGCGGCGAGATCGAGCGCGTCATGCTGCAGCGCCGTCATCGCTGGCGTACTGGGCTTGTCCTGCGCATTGAGCTGTCCTGCGATGCGGCGGGCGCGGTGAGGCGTGTCGAAGTCACGCCCCAGAAAATGCGGATAGTCCGGTCCGGCGACGGCGTTGTTGGCATTCAGCACACGGCCGGAGGGCGGGTTGAAATGCTGCGGCAATGCCTCGAACGGCAGGAAGCCGGTCCAGTCATTTTCTCCGGTCCAGCCAGGGACAGGCAGGAAACCGTCGCCGGACAGGCGGATTGGCACCTTGCCGGCGGTCACCATGCCGATGGAGCCCTCGATATCGGCAAAAGTGATATTCTGCTGCGGTGCATGGAAATCGCGCAGCGCTTCGTGGAAATCCGCCGCGCTTTGCGCCCGGTTCATGCGAAACAGCGCCTCCGCCGAGCGGTCCTCGGGGGCGAGCAGGGTCGCCGACAGGGAAAGTGCGAATTCCTCCGGCTTCCCATAGGTGGCCAGCGCCTGCCGGCTGCCGCCATGCGTGTCGGAGATAATCGGACCATGACGGCTGGCGCGGATGGTCACGGTTACGTCCTCGCCGCCACGTACCGCAATGACCTCCTCGCGTGTCTCGAACGGAAGGCTGCCCTCGGGCGACAGGTAGCGGGTCGGGTCGGCAGGATCGATCTTCTCGATGAAGATGTCCGAGGTGTCGCCATGGGTGGTGGTGAAGCCCCAGGCGACACGGCCATTATGGCCGATCAGCAGCATCGGCACGCCCGGTACGGTCGCACCCGCCTGTAACAGGCCGGGGACTACGATCCGCGCCAGATACCAGAGAGACGGGTTGCTCAGCCCGAGATGCGGATCATTGGCCAGCAGCGGCTTGCCGCTGGCGGTATGGCGGCCATCCAGCGCCCAGATATTGGAGGCAAGCCGGGGCGTCAGGGCAGGGGGCAATGCTGCCAGCGCGCGCGCCGCAAGCTCAGGCGGCAGCGGCGCCATCGCCGCCGGCACGCGCCGCGCATCGGGATCGGCGTGCCAGAACTGATCGATCTGTTGCGGCGTGAAATGCGGGGCGAGCTGGGCGCGTTTCAGTTCGGCATGCCAGTTGCCGGTCAGCTGCATCGCCATCAGCTTGCCCCAGACCAGGCTGTCGGCGGGCCGCCAGGGTTCCGGCTTGTGGCGCAACAGCACGAATTCCGGCGGCAGTGCGCCGCCGTGCGTCTCCAGCCAGGCATTCACCCCCTCGGCATATGATTCCAGCGCCAGGCGCAGGCCGGGCGAGGCCTGCTCCACCCCACGCTCCGCCAGGCGATACACACCCAGCGTACGCATCAGTCGGTCATACTCCAGCGTGGCCGATCCGGTCAGCTCCGACAGCCGCCCGGCGCCCAGCCGCCGCATCTGTTCCATCTGCCACAGCCGGTCCTGGGCATGGACGTAGCCGAGCGCCCGGTAGGCATCGGCCTCGCTGGCGGCGCGAATGGTGGGGATGCCATGTTCATCGCGGATCACCGAGACATCGGCGGCAAGGCCGGGCAGGGGGGCCGTGCCCTCGGTCTGCGGCAATGAGGTGCGCAGCCAGAGCAGACCGCCGGCACTGGCAAGGACCAGTAGCAGGAGCAGTACGCCAGCCGCTATTCCGATTCGTTTCAGCCAGCGCCGCATACCTGTCGCTCCCTTTTCCGCATACCCGGAAGATATGGGAGGAAAATCTGAAACGTCAGGGGGTTAACGGCTATTTCGCGAACAGCGCCTTGTACTGGTCGCGCAGCAGGTTCTTCTGCACCTTGCCCATGCTGTTGCGCGGCAATTCGGCGACGACAAACATCTGCTTCGGCACCTTGTAGCCGGCGAGGCGCGCTTTCAGGTCGACGATGACGGCCTCGGGTGCTGGCGGGGTCTGTCCGGCGCGGGCGGTTGCCACGGCCACCACGGCCTCGCCGAAATCCGGGTGCGGCACGCCGATGACAGCTGATTCCTCGACACCCGGCATCTGGTCGATCTCTTCCTCGACCTCCTTCGGATAGACGTTGAAGCCGCCGGAGATGATGAGATCCTTGGCGCGCCCGGAAATCCAGACATAGCCGCGCTCATCCACACGGCCGACATCGCCGGTGATGAAGAAGCCGTCTTCGCGGATTTCCGCCTTGGTCTTTTCCGGCATGCGCCAATAGCCCTTGAACACATTCGGGCCGCGCACTTCGATCACGCCGGTCTCGCCGACCGGCAGCGCCGTGCCATTCTCGTCGGCGATGCGAACCTCGACATCGGGCAGGGCCATGCCGCAGCTGCCGGCCAGCCGATCGCCCTCATAGGGGTTGGAGGTCAGCATGCCGGTCTCGGTCATGCCATAGCGCTCCAGGATGGCCTGGCCGGTGCGCTCGCGGAACTGGTTGAAAGTGTCGGCCAGCAGCGGCGCGGAGCCGGCGACGAACAGTCGCATATGCTTGGTCAGGTCGCGGGTGAAGCCGGCATGCGCCAGCAACCGGACATAGAAGGTCGGGACGCCCATCATCACGGTGGCGCGCGGCATCAAGGCCACGATCTCGTCGGCATCGAACTTGGGCAGGAAGATCATCGAACTGCCGTTCAACAGGATGCAGTTGGTGGCGACGAACAGCCCGTGGGTATGAAAGATCGGCAGCGCGTGCAGCAGCACGTCGCCCGGCTGGAAATGCCAGACCTTGTGCAGCGTCAGTGCATTGGAGGCAAGGTTCCAGTGCGTCAGCATGGCGCCCTTGGAGCGGCCGGTGGTGCCGGAGGTGTAAAGGATGGCGGCCAGGTCGTCGCGGTCGCGCGCCACGGTGGCGAAATCGGGGGACAGCCCCTTCGCCTGCTCGATCAGCGTGCCGTCCTGTGCGCCGCCCAGCGTCAGTACATGCGGCGTGCCGGCCTTCTGCGCACAGGCGCCAACCCAATCCTCGGTGCCGGGACGGCAGACCGCGATGCGGGGTTCGGCGTCGGTCAGGAAATACTCGATCTCGGCCTGCCGGTAGGCGGTGTTCAGCGGCAGATAGGCGGCGCCGACGCGCAGGCAGGCGAGATAGAGGAAGATGGCCTCCGGCGACTTATCCACCTGCACGGCGATGCGGTCGCCGGGCGTCACGCCCAGTGCAACCAGCAGGTTGGCGATCCGGCCGCTCCAGCTCTCCAGATCCGCGTAGCTGTAGCGCTTGCCGTCGCCGGTCTCGATGAACAGTTCCGCGCGGTCGGCGGGAAAACGGCTTTCGAACAGCTCGTAGAGATTATCGCTCATGGCGGCATCCACCCGGTGGGATCGTTTATTGCTAGCGATGGTCTATAGCGAAAAGAAGAGGGGCGGCACAAGCGAAGCCTTGGCTCCGTCCATGCCGCCCCTTCGGGTCAGTATCCGGTTCTCCGGTCAGGCTTCCCGATCAGGCTTCAACATCAGCCTTGAGCGGCGCCTTTTCCGCCGGGTTGCGCATCTTCTGCCAGAAGAACAGCGCGATGCCCATGATGATGCCGATGATGTCGGTTATGAAACCACCCGAAATCAGCATCAGTGCCGCGACAAACAACACGACACGCAGCAGCATCGGCAGACGGCCATGGAACCAGTTCTGCACCGCGCCGGACAGCATGTAGACGCCGAAGCAGGCCGTGACCGCATTGCGCAGGATCACGTGCCATTCGCCTTCCATCAGCAGCCCGTGGCTGTAGAAGAACATGTACGGCACGATGAAGGCTGCCAGGCCAAGCTTGAAGGCGGTGACCGAGGTCTTCATCGGGTCCGCGCCGGCAATGGCACCGCCGGCATAGGCCGCCAGCGCCACGGGCGGCGTGATGGCCGACATGACGGCGTAGTAGAACACGAAGAAATGCGCCACCAGCGGCGGAATGCCGAGCTGGATGAGGCCCGGCGCCACCACCGAGGCCGCCACCGCGTAGGCGGCCGTGGTCGGCATGCCCATGCCCAGCACGATGGAGATCACCATGGCAAAGAACAGTGCTGCAAGCTGGCTCTTGTCAGCGATGTCGAGCAGGACCGATGAGAAGCGCAGCCCGACGCCGGTCAGGCCGATGACGCCGACGATGATGCCGGCGCAGGCACACACCGCGATGAGCTGGATCGACATCTTCGTCGTCGCCTCCAGCGCCAGCAGAACGCCGCGCGGTCCCATCTTGCTTGGACTGAGCCAGCTGACGACCAGCGCGCTCATCAGACCCAGCGTGCCGGCGCGGATGACCGAATAGCCCATATAGAGCGCGCCGATCAGGATGAGGATTGGCAGGAACAGATAGATCTGCTTCAGCAGCTTGGAGAGGACCGGCAGTTCATCCTGGCGCAGGCCGCGCATGCCCATCTTGGCGGCTTCGAAATCCACCATGAAGAAGATCGACAGGAAATACAGGCAGGCCGGGATCAGCGCGGCGACAATCAACTCGGTATAGGGGATGCCGGTGATCTCCGCCATGATGAAGGCGCCGGCGCCCATCACCGGCGGCATGATCTGGCCGCCAGTGGACGCCGCTGCCTCAATAGCGCCTGCCGATTGCGGGCGGTAGCCCACCTTCTTCATCAGCGGAATGGTCAGCGAGCCGGTCGCCACGACGTTGCCGGCCGAGGTGCCGTTGATCATCCCCATCAGGCCGCTGGCGAACACCGCCACCTTGGCGGGGCCACCCCGTGCGCGGCCGGCGAGAGCGAAGGCAAAGTTCACGAAATAATCGCCGACCTTGGAGACCTGAAGGAACGCGCCAAAGGCGATGAACAGGATGATGTAGGTGGAGGAAACCGCCGTCGTCGGGCCGAGGATACCGCTATCCGTGTAAATGTAGCTGAAGAAGCGGTCCATCTTGTACCCGTCATGGTTCAAGATGCCCGGCAGATAGGGGCCGGCGAAAGTGTAGAGGATGAAGATGCCGGCAATCACCAGAAGTGCCAGGCCGGCCACCCGGCGCGTCAGTTCCAGGATCAGCAGGACGCCAGCCAGCGCAAAGAGGAAATCGCCCTGGGTCGGCATGACGCCGGCGCGGAACTGTAGCGCGGCCAGGTTGAACAACAGATAGCCGGCGACCGACAGGCTGTTGACGGCCAGAATCCAGTCATACCAGGAGATGCGGTGGTCGCGGGGCTTGAACAGCCAGCCGGCGCCGATGGCGACAAGGCTCGACATCACCAGCGGCCAGCCGGAGGTGCCGAACACCCAGGCGGCAGGCATCGCATCGCCAGCGACGAAGGCATAGACGATGCAGAAGAAGGTATAGCCGCCGAGGCCGAGGGCGATCAGGAACGGCACATATTCGATGGGTTGGATCCAGGTGGCATCGCCATCGAGTCCATCCGTCGTCCAGGCCGCGACCATCAGGTAGCCGATGGCCAGGCCGCCGGCGACATGCATGATGCGGAAGCTCCACGTCTCGATGGGAAAGACGTTCAGCACCATCAGATGGAAGGTCGCATAACCGATACACAGCACGGTCAGCAGAAGCTTCTGCCAGCCTTTCAGCTGCCGTTCGTTGCTGGGGGGCGGCTCGTCCGCGACTTGCACGGATACGCCCGAATCCTTTTGGTCCTGCATCTTCCCCGTACTCTTTTTTGTTGTATCGAACCTGGTCGGTTGCCGCACCTGCATCGCGCCCGAACGGCAATCGGTATCACAGGCCTTCTATAAAATAACGGCTCCCCCTCGGATTGGCGAGGAGGAGCCGTATCATACGCCTATATGCAGGCTAGGACGTTAGCCTTTGTACTCCGGCGGCAGCAGCTTCTTGTCCACCGGCAGGTTCTTTTCCTTGTAGTAGCGGATCGCACCCGGGTGGAACCACATGAAGCTGTTGTTCACGTAGTTCTTCGGCAGGGTGTCCTTCGCCGACTTGTGGATCTGCATCATGCGGTCATTGTTGTCGAGAACGACCTTCATGACCTCATAGACCAGGCTTTCCGGCATATCCTTGTTGGCAATGCCGAAATTCCACATGGCTACCGTGTGCTGCTCTTCCGTCTGGCTCTTGTAGGTATTGGCCGGAATGGTGAAGGCCGACACCGACGGGAAGGCTTCCAGGATTTTCTTCTGCTCATCCTTGGTGAAGGCGAACAGGCTGACCGGAACCTGCGCCTCGATCTGCGCGAAAGCCGCGATCGGCAGGCCGGCGCCGAAGGCGAAGCCGTCGATCAGGCCGTCCTGCACCTGGCCGGAAAGATCGTTCGCGCCGCCGAACTGCGGCTTCACATTGACGCCCAGTTCCTTGAACCACAACGGGAAGTAAGTGCCCGGCGTACCGCCACGCGGGCCGACGCCGACGGTCTTGCCGTCAAGGTCCTTGATGCCCTTGATGCCGGACTTTTCCAGCGCGACGATCTGGAACGGGGTCATGTACATCGGGAAGGTGGCGCGGACGTTCTTCATCTCCACGCCCGGCGCGATCGGGCTCTTGCCGATCCAGCCATCATAGCCTGGCCCCATTGTGGCCATGGAGAACTGCACATCGCCCGACTGCACCAGCGCCATGTTCTGCACCGGGCCGCCGGTCACCTCGGAACTGGTGTTAACGCCCAGCATCTCCTGGACCAGGTTCGCCCAGCCGGCGCCATAGACGAAGTAGGTGCCGCCCTGCGAGGCGGTGCCGACCTTGATCGAGCTGGGCCAGCCGGTTTTGTCCTGTGCGTCGGCCGCTGCCGGTACAAACAGCGCAGCCGCGACGGCAATAGTACTAATACGCAATAGATTGAGCTTCATTGGGGCCTCCCTAAAGCCAACTTTGGATATCCGATGTGCGCCTTGCCACATGTATTGCGGTTCTGTCATGGCGCTTGGCACACCATCGGCACGCATCATTTAGTTAAACGAGTTATGGAATTCTGCAACTGCTTTTGCCTGATGCGGGGGAAGGAACTGCGGCAATTCGATTGCGAAACCGGCTGTCCGGACAGCATCGCGGATGCGATCCAGCTGCGATATGGTATTGATATAAAAACATCATTAGAGTGGCTTTGCCGGTCCGGTCAGTGCATTGCGTTACTTAAAGGAGAAATCCATGAAACCCAGCCAGGGAAGCTTCGCAAGCACGGCGACGGGGGAAACCGTCTGGCTTGGTTTTACGGAATGGGGGGAGAGGCGCGCCGATCGGGTCGCCATCTGCGCCCATGGCCTGACGCGGCAGGGGCGGGATTTCGACCAGCTCGCCCAGGCGCTGCTCGCCGACTACCGGGTGATCTGTCCGGATGTGGCGGGGCGCGGTCGGAGCGGCTGGCTGTCGCACAAGGAAGATTACCATTACGGCACCTATCTGAAGCACGCGAAGGATTTGCTGACCTATCGCGGGCTTGGTGCTGTCGATTGGGTTGGCACCTCGATGGGCGGGCTGATCGGCATGCTGCTGGCGGCCGAGGATGACTCGCCAATCCGCCGGCTGGTGCTTAACGATGTTGGCCCGTTCATTCCGAAGCAGGCGCTGGAGCGGATCGGCCAGTATGTTGGCGAGGAACTGGTGTTCCCGAACCTGCAGGCGGTAGATGAGCATTTCCGCAAGATCTACGCCAGCTATGGCGACCTCAGCGATGCGGAGTGGAGCGCCATGGTGCTGCACAGCGTCGAGCGCCAGCCCAACCACACCTATACGCTGCATCTCGATCCGGCCATCGGCGATGCCTTCCGCAAGACCCCGCTGCAGGACATCGATATGTGGAGCATCTGGGACAAGATCGAATGCCCGGTGCTGGTCCTGCGCGGCGAGAAATCGGATGTGCTGCTGCGCGAGACGGCACAGGAGATGACGCGCCGCGGCCCCAAGGCGGAACTGATCGAGATTCCGGATTGCGGGCATGCCCCCTCGCTGATGATCGAGGATCAGATCGCCATTGTCCGCGACTGGCTGCATTCCTGGGTCGAGCGCGACAAGGCGGAAATAGAGGAGGCGCGTGCCCGCGCGGAAGCCGAAGCCGCGGCTGCATCTGAGGGAGGGCAGGGCAGTTAGCCCGCCGCTTGGCGGCACAGCGGGCGACGGCATGGCGGGGTTTCCGCCCTTCCGCCCCCGGCCACCCTGGTGGGGCGGCGATCTGCAGACCCTGCGCAACATGCTGGTCGGGCGCCATCCGAACCTGAGTCCCTATCCGGCGCTCGATATACGCCTGCCGATGCGCGACGGTAGCGGCGACGTGTTGGCCGCGGCTCTGCATGCGCCAGTACCGGCATCGCAGGTGCCGGCATCGCGGCCGCTGGCTGTACTCATCCACGGGCTGACCGGTTGCCAGGACAGCCTGTACATGTTGCGCAGCGCCGCTGCCTTCCTGGCGGCAGGCTACCCGGTGCTGCGGCTCAGCCTGCGTGGCGCCGGCCCGTCGCGGCCGCTGTGCCGGTTCCAGTACCATGCCGGGCGCAGCGACGATCTTCGCGATGCGCTGCTCGGTCTGCCTGCGGAACTCACGGCGAATGGCCTGATGCTCGTCGGCTATTCGCTGGGCGGCAACATGCTGCTGAAGTTCCTCGCCGACTATGGAAGGGATTTTCCTGTTCTGGCGGCGGGATCGGTATCGGCGCCCATCGACCTGGCCGAATCGTCGCGCCGTTTCCTGGACCACCGGAACTGGCTCTATCACCGCTGGCTGCTGGCGCGGATGAAGGAAGAAACGCTGGCAGGCCCGGCGGATGCCCTGACAGCGGAGGAACGCAGACGCGTTATGCAAGCGGCGACAGTGCTCGAATTCGACGACATGCATGTCGCACCGCGCAACGGCTTCGCTGGGGCCGCCGATTATTATGCAAAATGCAGTGCGCTAGGTTTCCTGCCCGCGATAGAGGTGCCGGCGCTGCTGATCCATGCCGAGGACGATCCCTGGATTCCATCGAACGCTTATAACAGGGCACTGCGCGCCGGGAATGACCGGCTGACCTGCCTGCTGGCGCCGGGCGGCGGCCATGTCGGATTCCATGACGGCACGCCGGTCGCCTGGCATGACCGGTGTCTCTTGCAGTTTTTCGAGGAAAACCTCAGCGGTTGAGCAGCTTTGCCGCCTCGACCGCAAAATAGGTCAGTACACCGTCAGCGCCGGCCCGCTTGAAAGCCATCAGGCTTTCCAGCACCACGCGGTCATTGTCGAGCCAGCCATTTTCGATGGCGCCCTTCAGCATCGCGTATTCGCCGCTGACCTGATAGGCGAAGGTCGGCACGCCGAAGCTGTGTTTCACCCGATGCACGATATCGAGATAGGGCATGCCCGGCTTCACCATCACCATGTCCGCACCCTCGGCGATATCGAGGGCGACCTCGCGGATCGCCTCGTCGGTGTTGGCGGAGTCCATCTGGTAGGTCGATTTGCTGGCCTTGCCCAGCGTCTTGGCGGAGCCGACGGCATCGCGGAACGGGCCATAGAAGGCCGAGGCGTATTTCGCCGCATAGGCCATGATCTGGATGTCCTGGTGGCCGGCGCCGTCAAGGGCACGGCGGATCGCGCCGATGCGGCCATCCATCATGTCCGATGGCGCGATGATGTCGCAGCCAGCCTCAACCTGAACCAGCGCCTGGGCGCAGAGGATTTCCACCGTCTCGTCATTCAGGATGCGGTCGTCCTGCAGCACGCCGTCATGGCCGTGGTCGGTGAAGGGGTCGAGCGCCACATCGCACAGCACGCCGATATCGGGCACCGCATCCTTGATCGCCTTGATGGCGCGGCAGACCAGATTGTCGGGATTGCTTGATTCGCTGCCGGTCAGGTTCTTCAGGGAAGCGTCGATCTGCGGAAACAGCGCAATGGCCGGTATGCCGAGTGCCGCGGCCTCCCGCGCTGCCATTGCCAGGCGATCCACGGAGTGGCGCATGACGCCCGGCATCGAGGCAACAGGCTCGCTGACGTTGCGCCCTTCCGTCACGAAGACCGGCCAGATCAGGTCGTCAACGGTGAGGGTATTCTCTCGCACCATGCGCCGCGACCAGTCGCTGCGCCGGTTGCGGCGCATCCGGACCTGTGGGAAGGCGGGAGCCCCCACGGGTGCGAGTGCTGCGGGCGCCAATGATGCCGGGGCCGCCGACCCGCCTTTATGCTTTGAAACGGGATTGTCGCCACGTGCGAAAAGTTCGTTCATTGGCTGATTCCAGGCTGACCATGCTGTGCAATGGCACGACTATAGCCATCGCGGGCAGGCGCGCGCAAGAAAGCCCTGATCGTTGTAGCCACGGCGGACCGGCTATGAGCCCCCCTAGGAGGCCCCTAAGAGGAGAGTGGAATTTCGATCGTTTCGCAGGGCTGCGGCATCTCTCGCCCCTGATTGCCGGCCCCGAAATGCGAGACCGTGGCCCCCAGGATAATGGAAGCGTTCTCGCCAGCATCCGACAATGGCAGCAACAGCCGCTCGCCGCGCAAATGGGGGTGCGTCGCCGCATGTATGGCGCCGCGAACATACACGATGGACGGCCCCTCGATGGCGCGGCGGTACTTCGGGATGATCTTCTCGGACTGCGTGTCCGTCAGTGTTTCGTCCAGATAAGTGCCAACGAGGTTACGATGGTGGAATATGTTCATTTCTTCGCCGGCCAGGCGATAACGGAACCGCCCGCTTTCGGCGATATAATCGCACATCCAAACGAACGGCAGGACCGTCCAGATTGCAACCGGATCGATATCCCGCCGGTTAGGAATCAGTGCCCCTTTACGAACCCTGAACCAATGGTCGTAGAGCGACTGCAACCTGGGATCGATGTCATTGGATAAGATACCCATCAATCGCGCCAAACGTGCCGTTTTGATTTGTTGTTGTTCTAATAGTAGAATTTTTACGAATGTTAGTTAACTTAAAGTTACCTGTCTAGAAAATATTTTAACGCAAGGCAATGAATGTCGAGTGTGACGAAAAATTTTCATATCTAAGCTAAATCCTCTTTAGATAGATTGAATAAAGCATCTGGATTTATTCAAGATACGTTTTGAGGTGCCATTCGGTAACGAACGGGAATATTCTAGGGAGAGTTTCGCTGGCGGCGGATACGCGATCCATCGGCAGTCCAGCGGTCGGGCCAAAGTTCGTGGAGCGGAACATTGATGAAATGGCTGATGACGATCTCGGCTTTCGCATATTTGGTCAGCAATGCTTTGCGGCAGGCTGATTCGCTTAGGCCATTGGTGAGCGCAAGTGCCGTTAACGTCATTCCTTTTTTTCTTACGGCAGCGGTGATGTCTGCCGGGTGCCAACCTGTTCGTGGCATTTTAGGGACCTTTTTTAATACATTTGGAGTGATAAGCACCCATATGGAGCAAGGGAAGTAAACATACGTGCAGGATAATTCTAACGTCAATTCTGAATGGAGAAGTGTACGGCAAAAACTGCATAAAAAATTATGCCTTAACCGCAAATGGTAACAAGCTAAAGAAGAGGCAATGAGCTTCGATCCAATGGATGACGCAGAAAGCCCATCGTTACGACCATTGACAAAGGATGGTCGAAGCAGGACCGAAGGGTTCTCCGAACGGGTCATGATGCTGGCACAGAATGTTGGCGGCATCATGGAATTGGCCAAACGGGCAGACCTGTCGCACCAGGTTGTCCGAAAGTATGTGCGCGGGGTTTCCGATCCTTCGCGCCAGCGGCTTGTCGCCCTGGCACGCGCCGGGGAGGTGCGTCTGGAGTGGCTTGCGACAGGCGAGGGCGGAATGCGTGCGGATGAGCACGGCCGAGATGGAGAAAAGCCGCAGGGCCCGGCCCAGGGCGATCTGGTGCCGGTCCCACTGATCGGAACCAGCCATCTCGACACCGGTTGCACAGTGCACCCGTCTGGACAACCGCCCGACGGGGAGCCGGCGCTGATCTATCTCGACATGAAGCATATGCCTGATCTGCCGGGGTTGCAGGCGTCGCAGCTTGCGATCCATGTCATGCGCGGCGACAGCATGGAGCCGACGATTCCGGCGAACACCCCCGTGCTGATCGACCGCAGCGAAGATGGTGCGCGGCCCGCCGATGACGTGTTCGTCTTCTGCCTGGAGGGGCGGGTGCTGATGAAGCGCCTGCAATGGCTGCCGGGGCGCAGGCTGCGCGTGCGCAGCGATAACCCGACCTATGAGGGGTACGACATCGATCTCAGTGTCGATCAGCCTTTTCTGCTGATCGGCCGGGTGCTCTACGCGTTGCGCCTGGTTTGAGTCGCTCGCCTCGTGCTGCGCACCCGCCGACCTGGCAGCCGATTGACAGGCGGGCGCGGCTTCGTATGATCCGGCGAAAAGCCGCCGGGGGGCGTCCGACATGAATTTTCTGCTCGATGACGACCAGCGTCTCATTCAGGAGACGGCGCGGCAGTTTGCGTCGGAACGCATGGCGCCGTCCGCGGCGGCATGGGACGAGCAGGAAATCTTCCCGGTCGAATGCCTGCGCGAGGCCGCTTCCCTTGGCTTCGCCGGCATCTATTGCGGCGAGGCCCATGGCGGCAGCGCGCTTGGCCGGCTCGACGCGGCGCTGATCTTCGAGGAACTGGCCTCGGGCTGCGTCTCCACCGCTGCTTACATCTCGATCCACAATATGGCGTCCTGGATGATCGATTGTTTCGGCAATGACGATCAGCGCGCCCGCTTCCTGCCGAAGCTCATGACGATGGAGCATTTCGCCAGCTATTGCCTGACCGAGCCAGGGGCGGGGTCGGATGCAGCATCGCTGAAGACCAGGGCGGTGCGGGATGGCGACCATTATGTGCTGAACGGCTCCAAGGCCTTCATTTCCGGCGGCGGCGACAGCGACATCTATGTCGTCATGGTCCGCACCGGCGAAGCGGGACCGAAGGGGATTTCCTGCCTGGTGGTCGAGAAGGGCACGCCTGGCCTGTCCTTCGGTCAGAAGGAACGCAAGATGGGCTGGAACAGCCAGCCGACCCGCGCCGTCATCTTCGAGGATTGCCTTGTGCCGGTCGCCAACCGACTGGGCGCAGAGGGCGACGGCTTCAAGATCGCAATGAAGGGCCTGGATGGCGGACGCATCAATATCGCTGCCTGTTCGCTTGGCGGCGCCCGCACGGCCATGCTGGCAGCGCGCGACCATATGCAGGTGCGCACCCAGTTCGGCCGCATGCTGGGCGAATTCCAGGCGCTGCAGTTCAAGCTGGCCGACATGGCGACAGAGCTGGACGCCGCGCGCCTCATGGTGCATCGCGCCGCTTGCTCGCTGGACCGCAGCGACCCGGATGCCACGCTGCAGGCGGCGATGGCCAAGCGCTTCGCCACCGATGCCGGATTTGCCGTCTGCAATGAGGCGCTGCAGATCCATGGCGGCTATGGCTATCTGCGGGATTATCCGGTCGAGCGGATCCTGCGCGACCTGCGGGTGCATCAGATTCTCGAAGGCACCAACGAAATCATGCGGGTGATCATTTCCCGCCAGCTTCTGACCAGCAATCAACAGCCTTGAACATTCAGGAAGAAACATGACGCAACCGTCAGACAATCAGCAGCAGGACATTTCCTTCACGGTCGAGGGGGGCGTTGGCATCGTCTCGCTGAATCGCCCAAAGGCGCTGAACGCGCTGACCCTGGAGATGATCCGGGAACTGGACCCACAGCTCGCGGCGTGGGAATCCGACCCGTCGGTGAAGGCGGTGCTGATCCGGGGCGAGGGCGGCAAGGCGTTCTGCGCCGGCGGCGATGTGCGCGCGGTATGGAAGTCGATCATGGAGGAGAATGGCGGCAAGCCCAGCGGGCTGTCGCGCGATTTCTTCATCAATGAATACCGGCTGAACCGTCGCATCCATCATTTCAGCAAACCCTATATCGCGCTGCTGGACGGCATCACCATGGGCGGCGGCGTCGGCCTGTCGCGCCATGGCGCGTTCCGCATCGTCACTGAGACCAGCATGATCGCCATGCCGGAGACCGCCATCGGCCTGTTCCCCGATGTCGGCGGCAGCTGGTTCCTGAACCAATGTCCGGGCTGGACCGGCTATTACCTGGCGCTGACCGGCGCACGGCTGGATGCGGCGGACGCGATCTATACCGAAATGGCCACGCATTTCGTACCGCAGGCGAAGCTGCCCGATCTGCAGGCGGCGCTGTGCGCAGCCGACTGGTCGGCGGGAACCGCTGAGGCGGTGGTCCGCAAGATCGTGCAGTCTTTCGCTGATGCTGCA
Source organism: Oceanibaculum nanhaiense (assembly GCF_002148795.1). Lineage (NCBI taxonomy): Bacteria > Pseudomonadati > Pseudomonadota > Alphaproteobacteria > Rhodospirillales > Oceanibaculaceae > Oceanibaculum > Oceanibaculum nanhaiense. The sequence goes on from NZ_MPOB01000013.1 coordinate 60,379, forward strand.
GGGCAGCCGAAACTGGCGGCCAACCGCTCGGCCATTGACACATGCTTCCAGAAGAACAGCGTGCCGGCGATCCTGGCCGCGCTGGAGGCGCAGGGCGGCGCCTTCGCGCGGGAGGCGCTGGAAACCCTTGCCCATCGCTCGCCGACCTCGATGTGTGTCACCCTGGAACAGTTACGCCGGGGCCGTGGGTTGCCGATCGAGCAGGTGCTCGCAATGGAGTACCGCATGACCCAGGCCTGCATGCGCGGCCATGATTTCTTCGAGGGCATCCGCGCCGTGCTGGTGGACAAGGACCATGCCCCGAAATGGCAACCGGCCCGGATTCAGGACGTTACGCAGGAGCTGGTCGAAGGACATTTCGCGGCACCGGAGGGCGGCGAGCTGAGCTTTGCTTGAAGCAGGCGGATAAAGCCGGAGACAACAAGAACGCACCGGTATATCCGGCGAACGGGAGGGTGAAATGAAGAAAATCGGGTTTGTCGGTCTGGGCAATATGGGCGGCCCGATGGCCGCCAATCTGGTAAAGGCCGGCTTTGAGGTGACGGGCTATGATCTCGTCTCCGCCAATCTGGATGCGGCGGCCAAGGGCGGCGTCCGTCCGGCGGCGAGCCTGGCGGAGGCGGTCAGCGGGGCGGAGGCGGTGGTGACCATGCTGCCGGCCGGTGCGCATGTCCGGGCGGTCTATCAGGATGCCGGCGGTATTCTCGAATCGGTGCCGCGCGGTTGCCTGCTGATCGACAGCTCGACCATCGATGTGGCCAGCGCCCGCGCGGTCGCGGCGGCAGCGGATGAGGCCGGTATGGAGATGCTGGACGCGCCGGTTTCCGGCGGCACCGGCGGCGCCGAGGCCGGCACGCTGACCTTCATGGTCGGTGGCGCGGACCGCGCCTTCGGACGGGCGGGGTCGATCCTGCAGGCGATGGGCAAGACGATTGTGCATGCCGGCGGTGCCGGCAATGGTCAGGCCGCCAAGATATGTAATAATATGATTCTCGGTATTTCGATGATTGGCGTGTCCGAGGCTTTCGCGCTTGCGGAAAAGCTTGGACTCGACCATCAGAGGCTGTTCGACATATCGTCTACGTCTTCCGGGCAGTGCTGGTCGCTGACCAGCTATTGCCCGGTTCCGGGACCGGTTCCGACTTCGCCGGCGAATCGCGGCTACCAGCCGGGGTTCACGGCGGCGATGATGCTGAAGGATTTGAAGCTTGCGCAAGAGGCTGCCGCACAGTCTGGCGCGTCAACGCCTCTAGGCGCGGAAGCAGCGCAGCTTTACAATCTGTTTTGCGCCCAGGGAAAGGATCGGCAGGATTTTTCCGCGATCATCAATATGCTTCGCGGCGCAGAGTGAAAGCGAATTGTGTTGACGACATGGCGTGTGTTAAGCGAAGGAAATGAAAGCAAAGTCGATAGACTGAGTGCTTAAGAGAAGCGCCATGCAACTGGGGGCGAGCATACTGTGAAAGATTCGTATCTGGAGGCGATTAAGCTAATTGAGAGGCTGCATCGCCAATTCCTCGAAGTCGTAAAAACCGAACTGGATCGCAACGGCATTGAAGATATTAACAATGTTCAGGCGCTGATTCTCTTCAATATCGGCAGTGATGAGCTGACCGTGGGCGAGCTGACCAACCGGGGTTATTACCTGGGGTCGAACGTCTCCTACAATGTCCGAAAGATGGTCGAGAACGGCTATCTGATCCAGGAACGGTCGCCACATGACCGGCGTTCGATCCGTGTCCGCCTGTCCGACAAGGGGCTGGCGCTATGCAAGAACATCGCCGCCATGTTCGAACGCCACGCCAACGACCTGGCCAAGGGGATAAGCAGCACCAAGGCCCTGGAAACGGCCAGCGAATCCTATCGGGTGCTGGAGCGTTACTGGGCCGATATGCTGGATTTCCGCGGCCGGTCCTCGATGCTGGGTACTGGCTGAGCTAAAGGAACAACGCCGCCAGCAATGGCAACAATACCGCCGTCGCCAGCGCATTCAGGCCCATACCGAGGCTTGCGAACGCCCCCGCAACCTCGTTGACCTGAAGTGCGCGCGCGGTGCCGATGCCGTGCGCGGCGATGCCTGTCGCCAGTCCACGGGCACGCCAGTCACGGATTCCCAGCAGGTTCAGCGTCCAGGTCGCCAGCATCGCGCCGGCGATGCCGGTCAGCAGAACCAGCACGGCAGTCAGCGAGGGCAGGCCGCCCAGCTTCTCTGAAATGCCCATGGCAATCGGCATGGTGACCGATTTCGGCGCGATCGACAGCAGGGTCTCGCGTGTCGCCCCCATCGCCCAGGCGACGCCGACGGCGCTCGCCGCCGCTGTCGCCGACCCGACGATCACGGTCGTGATGATGGCAAGGGCCGACCGTTTCACCGCCTGGAAGTGGATGTAGAGCGGGATCGCCAGTGCCACCGTTGCCGGCCCCAGCAGGAAATGTACAAACTGCGCGCCGTCGAAATAGGTCTGATAGGGCGTCTCCGTGACCCACAACAGCGCCACCAGCAGGATGACGGCGATCAGCACCGGGTTCGCCAGCGGAAACAGCTTCAGCCGCGTATAGATGAAATGCCCGGCCTGATAGGCGATCAGCGTCAGCGTGAGGCCGAGCAGCGGCGTGGTGGAGAGATAGACCCATATCTCGCGCAGATCGGCATTCATTGCCCATTCTCCGACCGCTTGGCCTCAGGCGCGTTCCGGCGGCCGCTCAGCCGCTCGAATCCCAGCATGACCAGCGCGCTGACCGCGATGGTAACCACGGTGGAGACCAGCAGGGACACGCTGATCGCGGCCCATTGATCGGCGATCAGCGACAAATACAGCACCACGCCGACGCCGGCCGGCACGAACAGCAGCGACAGGTGTTGCAGCAGCCCGCCCGCGGTGACACGCAGGCTGTCCGGCAGGTTTCCGCGCAGCGTCAGCGTCAGGAACAGTAGCGCCATGCCGATCACCGGGCCGGGCAGGGGCAGGCCGCCCAGCCGGGCGATGGTCTCGCCGATAAGCTGGAAGAGAAGCAGCAGCGTAATCGCATTCAGCATGAAACCCCCTGTCGGTTTTTACGGCTTGGCGGTTGCCCGGCGGCGGCGCCTGCCGTTACGGTTTGGTATCGTGCGATTTCGGGCAGATGAAGGAAAGAGGCGATGGCGTTGCTCTACGGGTCCAGCTATCAGATTCCCGGAACATCGCCGGGCGCGCTGATCGCGCCGGCGGACCAGCCGGCGGGCGAGGCGGTGCTGACCCTCACGCGCTTCGATTCCGGCACGGTCGAGGAAGCCCCGCATGTGACGCCGGAGGATTGCCGGACCTGGCTGGCGGAAGCGGCCGATGCCGCGGCGCAGCTGCCGGCGGCAGAGGGGACGGCCGGCAAGCATCCAAACCGGCCGATCTTCTGGCTGCATGTCACCGGCACGCCGGACGCTGACCTGGCGCGCCGGCTGCAGGACAGTCTCGGGCTGCACCCGCTGGCGCTGGAAGATGTGATGAATGGCGGCCAGCGCCCCAAGGTGGAACTCTATGACGAGCATCTGTTCGTCGTCCTCACCCATGCCGACTATTCCGGCCTCGATCTGCGGCTGTTTCAGACCAGCCTGTTCCTGAAGGGCAATCTGGTCATCAGCATCGATGCCGGCGATGACGGGCTGTTCCAGCCGGTCCGGCAGCGTCTCGTGCAGGGCGGCCGGCTTCGCCAGCTGGGGCCGGATTACCTGCTCTATGCGCTGATCGACATGGTGGTGGACCATAAATTCCCGCTGCTGGAACGCATGGGGGCAGAGATCGAAGACCTGGAGACCGACCTGCTGGAAGACCCGCCTGCCGACGCCAACAAGCGGCTTTTGAAGCTGAAGCGCAATCTGCTGCTGCTGCGCCGCCAGCAATGGCCGGAGCGCGAGGTGCTGAACCTGCTGCTGCGCGGCGACAAGGAGATGGGCATCGGCAAGAAGACGCTGCCCTATCTGCGCGACAGCTACGACCACACCGTGCAGCTGATGGATCTGCTGGAAACCTACCGCGAGGTGGTGACCGAACTGCAGAACGCGCTGATGCTGGCGGCCAGCAACCGGCTGAACGACATCATCCGGGTGCTGGCGGTGATCTCCGTCATCTTCATGCCGCTGACTTTTATCGCCGGTGTCTATGGCATGAATTTCGACCCCCAGGCCGGCTGGCTGAACATGCCGGAACTGGGCTGGGCCTATGGTTACCCCGCAGTGATGCTTTTCATGCTCGGCCTGACGGTCGGTATGCTGTGGTTTTTCAGAAAACGCGGATGGCTGTGATCCGGTAGGCACGTTGAGGCGTACAAGTTGAAACCTGTAAATAAGATTTACGTTTAGAGAACGAAACGCCTCAACCCTACCTGACCATTCCCGGAGTACCAGAATGTTTCTTTCCAGCGGCGCTGCCGACGCGCGCGCAAAATGCGCTGCGCTCGACAAGTCCCAGGCGGTCATCGAATTCGCACCCGATGGCACCATCATCACGGCAAACCAGAACTTCCTCGATGCCATGGGTTACGGCCTGCATGAAATCCAGGGCAAGCATCATGCGATGTTCCTGGAGCCCGGTTATCGCGACAGCGCCGATTATAAGGGCTTCTGGCCGGCCCTGGCGCGCGGCGAGTTCTCGACCGGCCAGTTCAGGCGTCTGGCCAAGGGCGGCCGGGAAATCTGGCTGGAGGCCAGCTACAACCCGCTGACCGACGGGCGCGGGCGGATCTATAAGGTGGTGAAATACGCCACCGACATCACCGCCGCGAAGATGGAGGCCGCCGACACGATGGGCAAGCTGCAGGCGATCTCGCGTTCGCAGGCAGTCATCGAGTTCGAGTTGGACGGCACCATCATCACCGCCAACGAGAATTTCCTGAACACGATGGGCTACCGGCTCGACGAAGTGGTCGGCAAGCACCATGCGATGTTCGCCGACCCGGCCGAACGCGACAGTGCCGGATACCGCGCCTTCTGGGCAAAGCTGGGACGCGGCGAATTCGAGGCCGGCCAGTTCCGCCGCGTGGCCAAGGGCGGCCGGGAAGTCTGGCTGGAGGCGACCTATAACCCGATCCTGGACGCCAATGGCCGCCCCTGGAAGGTGGTAAAATTCGCCACCGACCTGAGCGCTCGCAAGCAGCAGAACGCCCGGCTGGCGGCAGAGTTCGAAACCGGCGTCCAGCAGCTGGTGAAAGATGTCGCCGGCTCCGCGCTCGGCATGGAGGAGACCGCGCAGTCGATGGCGGCGGCGGCCGACCAGTCCAACCAGCAGGCCGCGATGGTCGCGGCGGCGGCCGAGCAGCTGTCCGGCTCGGTGGATGAGATCGCCCGGCAGATCGCCGATTCCTCCGGTGTCATCGGCACTGCCGTCGCGGAGGCCAAGCGCTCCGAGGCGATGGTGAGCGAGCTGGTCGGTGCAGCGGAAAAGATCGGGCAGGTGACGCAGATCATCAGCGAGATCGCGGCGCAGACCAATCTGCTGGCGCTGAATGCCACCATCGAGGCAGCGCGGGCAGGGGAGGCCGGCAAGGGCTTCGCCGTGGTCGCCTCCGAGGTGAAGTCGCTGGCCACCCAGACTGCCAAAGCGACCGAGGAAATCGCCCAACAGATCAGGGGCATCCAGGAATCCAGCGGGGCAACCGCCTCGGCGATCCGGGAAATCGGACAGATCATCGACACGGTGAACGGGATTTCCAGCTCAATTTCCGGCGCGGTGGAGGAGCAGTCCGCCGCCACCCGCGAGATCGCCACCAACATCAACGGTGTGACCCAGGCGGCGCAGGAGACCGGGCGCTCGGCGAACAACGTGCTGGGGACGGCCCGCGCGTTGAACGGCCAGTCCAACCAGCTGAGCGGCCGTGTCGAGGACTTCCTGGTGAATGTCCGGGCGATGTAGTCGCTTATCGCAGTAGCGTTACGGCAGGAAAATTCTCTAAGATAAACGACTCTTGATTGGTGTCGTAAAAGTTACCATATGATGGTCGAGATTAGGGAATATGCCGACGAGGAAGGCTGCAGCCCTTTCGCGGATTGGTTCGAGGGGCTGGATGCGATGGCAGCGGCCAAGGTGACGGTAGCACTTGCTCGCCTTGGCACCGGGAATTTCTCGAACGTGAAGGGAGTAGGAGCGGGCCTTCTTGAATATCGAATCGATTTCGGTCCCGGCTATCGGCTGTATTTCGGCAAGGACGGCGACACTCTGGTTATCCTGCTGGCCGGTGGCACGAAGAGACGCCAGCAGAAGGATATCGAGGCGGCCCAGGCGCGCTGGGCAAACTACAAGGCGCGCAGGAAAGGGAGAGAGTGACATGCCGCTGACCCGGTCGTTCAAGGAAACGGTCCGTGCCCGCGTCCAGCGCGACCCGGCCTTTCGTGCCGCTTTGCTGACCGAGGGCGTCGAGGCGCTGCTGAGCGGCGATGTCGAAACCGGCAAGGCGGTCCTGCGTGATTACATCAACGCTACCGTTGGCTTCGAGCAGCTGGCCGCAGCCACCGGCACGCCGTCGAAAAGCTTGATGCGAATGTTCGGCCCCGCCGGAAACCCCAGCGCCCGGAATTTATTCTCGGTGATCGGAGAATTGCAGAAGGCGGCAGGAGTGAATTTGCAGGTTCATACCGCATGATTGGGGATAAGGCTCATGGGGTGTAATATTGTTGATGTTCCAAGTCATTATATTGGAGATTTCAAAGTTGGCGACAACATTGCGTACAATTCCGATGTTTTATGTGAGCTGGTAAACTCAAATGATGGCGGAAGGTTTAATAAATTAATAGTAATTCAGGCGGCATCGATTTTAGAGGCCTCTCTCGGGGAGATTATTTACCGTGCACAGAAATTCTACATAGAGGGGTTGTCTGGCATAAAAGAAAAAGACTTAGAGGAAATTCGAGGGAAGAAAATTGATAAACTTAACAATATAATACTCATTATGCAGAAATATAAAATTCTGCATAATTTATCCGAGACTATATATTCAGAAATTAATGAATTAAGAATTCTTAGAAACAAAATACACATACAGGACGATATTGGGAATGGGTTTTCCCGTGATGAAGATGCTGTATTCACTAATGAGTTGCGTGATCGCTGTCTGCGTTTGCTGCTGCTAATAATTGAATTCCTAAGAGTCTGTCCGGAGACTTTATGATTGATTGCAGAGCTTTCTGATCATGAGGCGGATGGAGGCGAGTTTCAAGAAGG